>JAIXVB010000156.1 GCA_027483245.1 Verrucomicrobiaceae bacterium
TCATAGTCCACGTAGCGCCACTGATTGTGCCGCACCTTGGGGCCTTTGGGCTGCGTGCCCTTGGGCTTATACCACTTGGCCGCGATGGGCAGCTTCACCTTTTCATCGAGCCCAGTTTTCAGAAAGTTCGGGTGCTCAGTGCCCGGTGTCAGGACGCGCAACTGACCTTTCGCATAACTCGGCAGCACGTAATGGGCGGTTTTGCTGACGAACTTCCCGGGTTTGAAAACCGGCATCTTTGTCTTCGCCGTGTCGCCAGTGGCATTCTCGAAAAAATAGACGCCGTTGTGCGGTTTGTCCGGGCAGGAGATCATCAGGTCGAAGTCACCATCGCCATCCGCGTCGCAAGGCACGGGCCAGGCCCACAAACCGACCTCGAGATCGACGACGAGGCCGGGGTGATTGTATCGGATCGGGTGCAGCCCTTCAGCGGCGGTGAGTGAACCGCCCAGCAGGGCGGTGAGAGCGAGGAGAGAGAGAGACTTCATGGTTGGGGTCAGTTTAAAAAGGGTCATCGTGGAGAGTTCTGTCAGGCAAGGCGGACATCTCCACACAGGGCGACCTGGAGGCCGAGTTCACGCATCGCCGCGGCCTTGATGCGAGCGGCACGGTGGGCCTGCTTTTCATTCGGGCAATAGACGACTTGGATGTGATTGGATTTGTGACGCGCCATCATTTGATCTCTCGACACGCCTTTGATCACGGTGTGCATGATCGGCCACTGCGGGGTCGTCTCTTGCCAGCGGCGCTCGGTTTCCTCCGCGGGTAGCTTCACCACTTCCGCCACGCCAATGTCACAGTGCAGCGCACCCTCCATGACAAAGACTCGGCTCCAGACGATGTGCCCGGGTTTGCTGATGCCTTTCAAGGTGCCGCCGCCGAGGCGGAAATACATGGCAGGTTGGCGCTCGCTGCTGGCGCCTTTCCAGCCGCCGATGAAGTGCGCGGGAGGGGCCGCACCGCTGATCAACAGGACCCAGACGTAGTCGTCCTGATACTTCTGCCCCCAGCGCAGATCGTGCAGGGTGTTTTCCGGCGGCAGGCCCAGTTCACGCCAGAGTCGATAGGTCACCAAACCATCCAGACCCGCGCACTCGTCCACTTCATTGAAATGCGGCAGCGCCTCGCCTTCAAACAACACGCGTTTGCCATCGGCACTGCGCACCGGGGGGCGATCTGCGTTGTTGAGCATGCCCTCGACCAGATCACTCGCCGGGGTCAGGTCCTTGAGCCCCTGCTGATACTGAATGCCGATGGCATCACAGCCGAATTCATCCGCCAGTCGCAGGGCGGCAATGTACATCTTACACTGCAACAGCACCTGAGGCTCCGTGAGGTCCGTGCTTTCATCCTCACCCAGCTTCAGTTGCAGGCCTTTCTTTTTCAGCCAAACCAACACCGCTGCGGCGTCAGCCTCTGTCACGGTCTGCATGGCCGCGTAGAGGGTGGACTGGCTCAGGCGCTCTTTGAAGCAGCCTGTGGCATGGAGAAGCTCGTCAGGGATGATGGCATTGTACATTCCCATGCAGCCTTCATCGAAGACGCCCAGGATCGCTTTCTTCGTGCGAAAACGCCGTCCAAAGTCACGTCCGATCTGCTCCTCTTCGCCCGGCAGTTTCAGCAGTGACAACGGCCGCACCTGGGTCTGATCATGAGTGACCACACCGGTGTTCAGCCACTCCCGCAGGCCGTTTTTGAAAAAGCTGTCGGTGAAGGTTTCACTCCAGAGCGTTGAATAACGCACGCCGGCCTTGGTCAGCGAGGCATTCAGATTCAACAGCCCCACGAGACCTGGCCACTGGCCGCTCCAGTTCGCCACGGTCAAAATCGGCCCGCGATGCGTGGTCAAGCCCGCCAGGACATGGTGCGAATACTGCCACACGGCCTCTGCCACGATGAGCGGTGCCTCGGGATCAATGCCGCGAAAGACCTCGATGCCTTCCCGCTGACTGGCGATGAAACCATGCTTTTTCTTCGCTTCGTAGGGATGCGCACGTTTGACCTCATGTCCCTCTGCCTTCAACGCTTTGGCCAGGGCTTCCTCCATGGCCTTTTGCGCAGGCCAGCAGGTTTGATTGGCGGAAAGTCGGAGGTCGCCGCTGGCGACAAGCTGGATGATGCGATGGGTTGGCATGGTCGGGTCATGCTGAGGAGTTTTCACTTCCCCGACAAGGCTGCCCTGATGTCCAGCTTTGCACCCTGCATGACGATCCTTGACCGGCAGCGTCCGCGAGCGTGAAACGAACTTGGGACGTTCGTTTCACGGTGCTGGCAGGGCTTAAAGCCAGCCGGTCTGCTGGAGACGACCCGTGAGCTCCATCTGGCGCTCGAGCTGCTGGGCGTAGTGCTTGGCATTCTCGGCGTTGGGTTTGCAACGCGTGGATTCGTCGAGGGTGACGAGTTTTGCGCAGAGCTGATCGTAAGTGACGGTTTCTCCGTGCTCATTGGCCTGGGCGTAGGCGGCCTGGATGGCTCCGCCGAGCGCGGCACCTTCGCTGGTGCTGAGGGTGACGACTTCGGCATTGAAGCAGTCCGCGGCGATCTGTCTCCAGGTGGCGCTTTTGCTGCCGCCACCGGTGAGGCGGATCTCTGTGGGATTCATGCCCAGGTCGCGGAAGCGCTTGAGGCCGTAAGCAAGACCGAGAGTGGCCCCTTCGACCGCCGCACGGGCGATGTTGGCGGGGGTCATGTTGGTGGGGCGCAGACCGTGCAGGACACCGGTGCCATTCGGCAGGTTCGGGGTGCGCTCGCCATTCAGATAGGGGAGGAAAAGCACGCCGTCTGCTCCTGCGGGGGCCGATTTCACGGCCTCTTCGAGCTGCTTCAAATCCCAGCCATACATCTCACGCACTTGTTCGGTGACGACGGTGACATTCATGGTGCAGACGAGGGGCAGCCACTGGTCGGTGCTGTCGCAAAAAGCCGCGACTTCGCCCTGACCATCGACCACCGGAGAACCTGCGACGCCGTAGAGCGTGCCGCTGGTGCCAAAGCTGGCGGTGATGACGCCGGGCTTGATGTTACCAGTGCCGATGGCGCCCATCATGTTGTCACCACCGCCTGCGGAGATGATGACCTCTTCACTCAAACCCCAGGCAGCAGCCAGGGCGGGGCGGAGACGACCGTGGACGCTGCGGCTGGAGCCGAGCTCGGGGAGCATGCTGCGAACGCGGGGGTCGATGTAGTCACACAGTTCGTAGCACCACTCGCGAGTGCTGACATTGAGGATGCCCATGCCGGAGGCGTCTCCGTATTCCATGCGCTTCACGCCGCTGAGCCAGAAATTGATGTAATCGTGCGGCAGCAAGATGGAGGTAATCTTGGCAAAGTTCTCGGGCTCGTTCTGTTTGATCCACAGAAGCTTCGGAATGGTGTAACCCGGCAGCATGGCATTGCCAGCGAGGGCGATGACGCCAGGCTGACCGCCAAATTCATGAGCGATCTCGGCGCATTGCGGCTGGGTGGAGGTGTCGCACCAGAGCTTGGCAGGGCGGACGGGTTTGTCATCGGCCCCGAGGGCGACCAAGCCGTGCTGCTGACCGCTGACACCGATGCCGGCAATCTTTGACCGATCTGCGCCGATTTTTTCCAAACACTGACGGACGCTGCTGTCCACGGCATCGATCCACGATTGGGGATCCTGCTCGAGGTGACCCGGAGGCAGGCCCTCAATGAGGTCATACGTGCTGTGGCCGGTGGCCAGGATGTCCCCACTGTCCAAGTCGAGGACGATGGCTTTGGTGCTCTGAGTGCCGCTGTCGATGCCGAGGAAATACATGGTGCGCTGGTTGGGGATGGAAATGGCGCGCATCATAGGCAGCAGCGAGGCAGCGGGGCAAATGCAAAAAGGCACCGTCCCGCAGCCTGCTGAATCTTGGTTCCGACGGCGATAAGGGCCGGATCAACGAGAAATCACACGCGACTCCAGCGCTGGAAGGTCTCGATGGCCTCATACTCAGGCAGGCCAAGAGCGTCGTAATGGCGCGCGTTTTGGCGATTGGTCTCAGGCGTGGCCAGCTCGAGACTGGAAAGCGATCCGTAACGGGAAAGGGCGCGGGCTTTGCGACCGAGCTGCATGGGGCTGAGCGGCACGGCCATGTCGATCTCGTGAGAAGCCAGGGGTTTTTCTTTGCCGCGATACAACCAGAGGCTGCAACTGCCGGACCAGTCCTCACCTTTGCAGGTCTTCAGCGCGCTTTCGAGCACGCGGAAGCAGATGCCCGAGACACTGCTGGGGTCAGCGGCGTCACCTGTGACGTAGATCTGATGCGGGCGATGCTGGCTGAGAAGAGCAGCGAGCGCGACGACATCGGCCTCTGTGCTCTTGAAACGGCGGTAACGACCCTGCTCATAGAAGGGCAGGTCGAGGAAGGTGACGTGATCATTGGCCACGCTGCAGGCATGGGCGGCATCCCGCAGCTCACCGCGGAGGATGAGGCCTTTGAGCTGACGAAGCACGGGCGTGTCTTCACCGAACTCACCTTTTTCCTCCAGGAGACGGAGCACCTCACGGGCGTAACTGGTCTGGTGCGCCCAGGCGGGGCTGTCTTCCACCGTGCCCGCCAACTCGAGGAGCGTGCCAGCAAATTTGTCGGCCTCGCTGTCGGAAACGCGAAGGCTGCCACTGGTGAGGGCAACGATGCGGACGTCATGCCCCTGCTCGACCAACCGCTCGATGGTGCTGCCCATGGCGACGATGGCGTCTTGGGGCTCGGGGCTGAAAACGAGGACGCGTTTGGGATACGGGGTCGCACGCTCAGGGCGGTAGGTGTCGTCTTCGTTGGGCTTGCCCCCCGGCCAGCCGGTGATCGTGTGGTGGAGCTGGTTGAAGATGCGGATGTTCAGCTGATAGGCAGGGCCTTGTTCGCTGAGCAGATCGCTGAGACCGTGCTCGTTGTAGTGCTCATCGGTGAGCTTCAGCACGGGGCGGCTGGTTTTAAAAGAGTGCCAGCAGACAGCGCGGCGGGTCTCACGCGGTGTCCAGGAGACAGGCCCGACGAGCCAGGGCAACTTCACGCGAGTGAGTTCACGCGAGGCTCCTTCATCGATGAAAAAGCGGGCGTCAGGGTGCCCCTGGAGGAAGGAAGCGGAGATGGCTTCGGTCATCGGGCCTTCGAGGGCTTTGGCGACCATGTCGGCCTTGTTTTCTCCCCAGGCCATGAGCACGAGCTTCTTACCGCGCAAGATGGTGCCGACCCCCATGGTGATGGCAAAGTGAGGCACGTTTTCCTCCCCACGGAAGTCCGCAGCGGCATCCTGACGTGTGACACGGTCCAGGGTGATGCGTCGTGTCAAGGAGTCGCGACTGGAGCCGGGTTCATTGAAGCCGATGTGACCCGTGCGGCCGATGCCGAGAATCTGGAAATCGATGCCACCAGCAGCGTCGATCTTCTCCTCATACTCACGACAGTGGGCAAAAACCTGATCCCCCGGGACGATGCCAC
Source organism: Verrucomicrobiaceae bacterium (assembly GCA_027483245.1). Lineage (GTDB taxonomy): Bacteria > Verrucomicrobiota > Verrucomicrobiia > Verrucomicrobiales > Verrucomicrobiaceae > Prosthecobacter. The sequence goes on from JAIXVB010000156.1 coordinate 5,445, forward strand.
TGGGGATGTTAATGTTGGTTTTCGGAAGGTCGATGTGGTCAAAGATCTGGTCCGCCATGAAGCGGGCATAGCTCTCCGGGTGATCAGCACTGAGGCCGTAGTATTCGTCGAGGTTAAACGTGATGACGTTTTTGAAACTCAGGCCCTCTTCTTTGTGCAGGCGGATGAGTTCACGATAAAACGGCACGGGCGTGGAACCGGTGGCCATGCCGAGCACGACGTTTTTTCCCTGGCGAGCCCGTTCTTCGATCAGGGCCTTCACCTCAGCAGCAAGCGCCTTGGCTGCCGTTGCGGAGTTGGGGAAGATCTGGGTCGGCGTTTTTTCATACGACTCGGCGAGGGTGCGGCGTGACATGGAGGGCGAGGTTGGGTGGTTGGGGGTCTGCGAGGACGAGTCCAGACGAACTCATACGCGGATGATGGCGAAGTTTCTTCCGAGCTCACCCAGGATGAATCAAGCTGAATGACCACGCCCATGTTTATGTGACGAGGTTTGAAAAAAATCCGCACTTTCGCAGGGAGATTACAGGGCCTTCACGACCGTGGCGGTATCGGCACAGGCCTCACGCACCCGCTGCCACTGACCGGTCTGCAACCACTCACGCCGCGCCATCCAGGTGCCACCGCAGCCAAAGATGCTGGGATGCTGGAGAAAGGTGGCCAGATTTTCCAAAGAAATGCCGCCTGTGGGGAGGAACTTCATGTCAGGAAACGGACCCGAGAGCGCATCGATGGTGGGCAGGCCCCCAAAGGCGTGGCTGGGAAAAAATTTGACCAGCTTCACTCCGAGATTTTGAGCCTGCATGATCTCCGTGGGTGTCACCGCGCCTGGGATCACAGGCAGATCACGGTAATTGGCATGACGAATCACCGCCTCATCCAGGCCCGGAGTGACGATGAACTGCGCCCCCAGACGACGCACATCTTCGAATTGCTTGAGCGTCATCACCGTGCCAGCACCGACGAGGATGTCCTGCCGTTGCACCAGCATCCGAATCGCATCCATGGCAACAGGAGTGCGCAGAGTCACCTCAATGACCGGCAATCCACCCGCCACCATTGCATCTGCCAAGGGGCGAACTTGGTCTAGGTCATCAATGACAACGGCGGGGACAATGCGGAGCTGGGACAAAAGGTTCAGGGTGTCATTCATAGAATCACAAAGAATTACCACATTTGAGGAGCCCGATTTCAAGGAATCTAGAGCCGATTGAAAAAGCCAA
>JAIXVB010000003.1 GCA_027483245.1 Verrucomicrobiaceae bacterium
CGAAAGCTCCAGAGGTCTGGAGCACTCCAGGACGCTGCCGCGCTTCCTCGGACCTTGCTTGCTCAACCAGCAGACCGACTGAAAGGCCGCGCGACATCCAGGCACAAAAAAGGCGCGAGCTGTTTTGCTCGCGCCTTTTTCATTGAGGGACTCAGGATCAGGTCGGGACGCCGATCAGACCACCAGGGAGACCATCGTCTTCAGCTTCGTCGCGGGCGACGGGCCGGGATTCGGTGGCCTTGAGCGGCGGAGGTGTCATCGGCGGTTTCGGCTTGTCCTTGGGAGGATTGATCATGCGACCGTGCTCCATGATTTCTTTGATCTGAGAACCGTCCAAGGTCTCGTATTCGAGGAGGGCAACCGCGATGGCGTCGAGCTTGTCCTTGTGATGAAGAAGGATCTCCTTGGCCTTGGCATAGGCTTCGTCAATGAGGCGCTTGACCTCTTCGTCGATCTTCTGCGCGGTGGCACCGCCGTAGTTACGATTGCGACTGTCACGAGCCAGGAAGACAGCCTGCTCCCCTTCACCGTATTCGACCATGCCCATCTTCTCGCTCATGCCCCAGGCGCAGACCATGCTGCGGGCAATGCCGGTGGCTTGGCGGATGTCGCCCATAGCTCCGTTCGTCACGTCACCAAACTGAATTTCTTCAGCGACGCGCCCCCCCATGGCGACGACGAGGTCATCGAGCAACTCGCTCTTGCGATGGGTAAATTTGTCTTCTTCGGGCAACCACATCGTGGAACCCAGCGATGGGCCACGAGGGATGATGGTGACTTTGTGGAGAGGATCGGTATGCTCGAGAACCTCGATCAGGATGGCGTGGCCAGCCTCATGATAGGCGGTGTTTTCCTTTTCCTTCTCGCTCAGAGCCAGACTGCGGCGTTCGCGACCCCAGCGAACTTTGTCACGAGCTTCTTCCAGTTCAGCGGTGCCGATTGATTTGAGATTTCTGCGGGCAGCGAGCAGGGCGGCTTCGTTGATGACGTTGGCCAGCTCAGCACCGGAGAATCCAGGGGTGCCACGGGAAACTTTGGAAAGGTCCGCGTTTTCGCTCAGCTTCACCTTTTTGGCGTGGACGCGGAGGATTTCTTCACGGCCTTTGACATCGGGCAGGCTGACGGTGACTTGACGGTCAAAGCGGCCCGGACGAAGCAGCGCGGGGTCGAGCACGTCAGGACGATTGGTCGCGGCGATAATGATGATGCCTTCTTGGGTATCAAAGCCATCCATCTCCACCAGCAAGGCGTTCAGGGTCTGTTCACGTTCATCGTGACCTCCACCCATGCCGTGACCGCGATGACGACCCACAGCGTCGATTTCATCGATGAAGATGAGGCAAGGCGCGTTCTTTTTGCCCTGCTCAAACATGTCACGCACACGGCTGGCACCGACCCCGACGAACATTTCGACGAAGTCTGAACCGCTGATGCTGAAGAAAGGCACATCCGCTTCACCGGCGATGGCCTTGGCCAGAAGGGTTTTGCCTGTGCCGGGGGAACCGACCATGAGAACGCCTTTCGGGATCTTTCCGCCGAGGCGTTGGAACTTCTTGGGATCACGCAGGAATTCGACAAGCTCGGAGACTTCTTCTTTGGCCTCTTCGACACCGGCCACGTCCTTGAAAGTGACCTTGTTGCGATCCTGGGAAAGCATTTTGGCGCGGCTTTTGCCAAAGCTCAGCGCACCACGGCCTGCGGTCTTGATCTGCTGGCGCACCAGGAAGTAGAGCAGGAACAGCAGCAACAAGATCGGCAGCATGGAGAACAGGAGAGAGCTCCACTGGCTATTGTCATACTTGGGGATCAGCACGAGGCCGTGCGTGGAGAGCAGCGTTTGCAGCTCTTCCTTTTGATACTGGATGCTGACCGGCACGCGGAAAGGCACCGAGCCTGTGGCCACCGTGGCTTTGTCTGTGGGCTTGGTAGGGTCAAGGGTGGGTTTTGCCGTGGCATCCACGGATCCGGTGCGGAAGACGAAGCCTTTGATGTATTCCGCCGTGGTGGTGTCGTGCTGGATGAGTTCCAGGTCCTTGGTCTTGTCGATCTGATCTTTCTCGACGTGTTCCTTGAACTCACGATACGTGATGTCTTGGGAGCGCGAGGCGTTGTTATTGACCATCAGCGCGGAGCCGATGAGCAAGATCGCCATGGCGAGCAGGAGAAAGCCGCGCCAGTTGAACTGGGGCTCCTGATTGCGTCGGTTCGGACCTTCGTTCTTGGTGGGGGTTTCGTCTGACATGATCGGTTATTGGGGATTGGGAAATTTTACGAGTGTCGAAGATACACGCCGCGCTTTGTTTTGCAAAAAGCGATTCCAGCACGGTTTTTGGGCGATTATTTGCGGCTGCGCTGGCGGACAGCTTCAAAAAGGCAGACGCCCGTGGCCACGGAGACGTTCAAACAGGGTACACGACCGAACATGGGAATACGGGCTAAGAAATCACAATGCTCACCCGTGAGCCGCCGCATGCCTTCTCCTTCTGCTCCCATGACGATGGCGATGGGCCCTTTCAAATCCAGGTCGTAGAGCGGTTGCGCCGTTTCATCAGCCGTGCCGACGATCCACACGCCGAGTTTCTTCAGCTTCTCCATGGCTCGGGCGAGGTTGGTGACACGGACGAGAGGCACATTTTCAGCGCCGCCACAGGAAACCCGAAGGACGGTGTCGGTGATCGGCGCCGATTTGTCTTTGGGCATGATCACACAGGCCACGCCCGCAGCATCCGCCGTGCGCAGGCAGGCACCGAGGTTGTGCGGGTCCTGGATGCAGTCGAGGATGAGGACCAGAGGATCCGGCTTTCCCTCCAACAGAAGGCTGAGGTCATCTTCATCAAACACACGCACGGAGATGCCCGTGGGAGCGGAGTGACGATTCTGACGGGCAACAGGCGGCGGTTTGGGCATGGACAGTCATGAAATGCACCCGGCAGCGTGGCAAGAAGATTGTCAGCAGAGTGACAAACGCTTTTGAACGTGGGAAGCTGTCCCAATGAATCTCCGCAGATACCTCACTTGGAAACATGCCTTCATGGCACTGGGTGCAGCCATGGTCGTCATCGGGCTGCTGATCTGGAGTTGCCACGCCTGGGTCGGCAGCGCTGCGGCGGGGCATTGTTATGATCAAGTCAACGAATTGCCCGCCGCCAAAACAGCGCTGGTGCTGGGCTGCTCACCCTCCATCGCGGGCGCGCCCAACCTATTTTACCTGCATCGGATCCAGGCTGCTGTGGCACTCTGGAAAGCGCAAAAGGTCAGGGCTTTCATCGTCAGTGGTGACAATGCCGAGGCCTCTTACGATGAGCCGACCGTCATGAAAAACGACCTCATCAAAGCCGGGATTCCCGAGCAAGTCATTCACTGCGACTACGCCGGTTTTCGCACGCTGGATTCCGTGGTGCGTGCCGAGGCGATTTTCGGGCAAAAAAAATTCATCGTGGTGTCGCAGCTTTTTCACAATGAACGCGCGCTCTTTCTGGCTCAGCGACGCGGGCTGAAGGCGGTGGGTTTCAACGCCCAGGATGTGCAACGCCATCTCGGCCTGATGACGCATCTCCGCGAATACATGGCGCGAGTGAAAGCGGTGCTGGATGTCACCCTTCTCCAGACCGAGCCCAAGTTTTATGGGCCCAAGATCTCGATTCCAGAGTGAACCTCACTTCTTCTTCGCTCGCTGAGTCTCAAAGGTCCATGCCTTCTCCGGGTTCATGCGCGCTTGATCCGCCTCACTCGGCCCACCGCCGAACTGTTTCCAATATAGCTCGGCAAAGGGATTGAGCGCAGGGCCGGTGGCTTTCTCGTGGAGGGTGATCTGACCTTTCAGCGAAACCCACCACGCTTCGTAACTTGCGATCATCTCTTGGACGATTTCCGGCTTTTGATCGGCGATGTTGGTGAGCTCTCCTGGGTCCGATTTCAGGTCGAAGAGCTGCCAGCCTGAGATCGGTTGGGCGGGCAGAGCTTTCTTCGCGGCTTGGGGGCGCATCGCTTCACTGACGAGGTGATACTGCGGGGTGCGAATGCTCGCGTTTCGCGTCTTGGCAGCGTCTGGGTCGGTGCCTTTCGGCCAGCGGCCCACATGCGTGAACAAGGTGCGCGGTGCCCACTCAGCCTGGGGGTTTTCTAGCAGGGCCAACAAACTGCGCCCTTCCGCCTGAGCCTCGGCTTCTGGCGACAGCTTGGCCCCTGCCAAACCGGCCCAGGTGCGGAAGACATCCACATGCGCGGTCAGTGCTGAGCAATCCGCAGGCTGAATCTTACCCGGCCAACGCCAAAATGACATCGCCCGGGTGCCACCGATCCAGGGACTGCCTTTGCTGCCATGCATGCCCGCATTGAAGACCTTCGTTCCAGCAGTGCCGCCATTGTCATTCATGAACACAACCAGCGTGTCTTTGGCGATGCCCCATGCCTCGAGTTGTGCCAGCAGGCTGCCAACATTTTCGTCGATGTTGTGGAGCATGCCGAAGAAGTTCTCGGTGTCTTCGCCCAAATCCTTGCCCTCGTAGAGCGCCTTGTCCGCAGGCTTGGCGATGTAGGGGCTGTGAGGGGCATTGGTCGCGATGTGGCAGTAGAAGGGCTGTTTGCCTTTCACCGATTCGATCCACTTTTTCGCCTGGGCAAAGAAGACATCGGTGCAGTAACCCTCCGTCTTCACAAAGCGGTCATTGTGAAGGATCGCGGGATTGAAATACCCATTCCCAGGCGCATCTCCGCAGCTACCTGGGTAACTCTGACCAATACCACCGCCGCCGTGGATGAACTGCTCATCATAACCCCGCTGCGTCGGGCGAAAATCAGCCTCGTCTCCGAGGTGCCATTTGCCAAAAATACCATTCGTGTAACCCGCCGACTTCAGCACCTGAGCCACGGTGGTTGCCTTGGGATCCAGGCGCTCGCGCTCCAGAATCGTGTGCGTCACCCCATTGCGAAACTCATGTCGTCCGGTCAATAAAGCACTGCGAGTGGGAGCACAGGTCGGGCTCACCATGAAGTCCGTGAAGCGCACACTCTCGCTGCGCAACCGATCCAGGTGCGGTGTCTTGAGCACCGGATTGCCATGAGCCGAGAGATCGCCGTATCCTTGGTCATCGGTGAGGATAAAAAGAATGTTAGGCCGAGTTCCCGCAAGCTCAGCGAGGGCGCTGGAAGTGAGAAGAGCGAAGACGAGGAGGAGAGCAGGGCGGAGCATGGGGAATGCGAAAACGAAGGTGCCGACGGAGGTCACACATAAAAATTTTCAATCCTTCGGGAATATCTCGTCCACGCGTTCTCAAACCAATGTCCACCTTGCCGTCGCATCGCCGTGGATGGGTCTCCTCTTCTCCATGCACGCTCTCGCCTCCCCTTCTCCGCTCGATTTCAACTGGCTCTGGCAAGCCCGTGAAAATGCGATTGACCGCACTCCCTCTCCACGGTCTCCTAGCGCACCCATGGCAGCCGCGCCTGACTTCAAGCACCTGATCGACACCCATTACCAGGGGTTGTATCGCTTTGCTCAGAGTCTCTGCCGCCGCGAAGGGCTCGCGGAAGACTTGGTTCAGCAGACCTTTCTTCAATGGGCCCGCAAAGGCCACACCCTGAGAGATCAGGACAAAGCCAAGACCTGGCTCTACACGACGCTCTACCGCGAGTGGCTCGCCATTGCCCGGAAGGAAAAGAAACACGAGCACGTGGAGTTCGAGCCCGATCTGCACGGCACCGTCGAAGAACTGCCGGATGAACCCGTCACCGTGGATTCGGCCACTTTGCAGCAGGCTTTGGATGCTTTGGATGAACACTACCGCGCGCCACTGGTCCTTTTCTACCTGCGCGAGCTTTCGTATCGTGACATTGCCGAGACCCTGGGTCTGCCCATCGGCACGGTGATGTCCCGCCTCTCGCGCGCCAAAGATGCCCTGCGTCGCCTCTTGCAAGCCAACGGTGGCATTCCAGAATCCTCCCCCCGCTCATGAACCGCGAAGAAGCCCAGAAAAAGCTCGATGCCTGCACGCTCCGCCCAGGAGATGCAGAGGCCGAGGCGCGTGCTTTCGCGGACCAGGATCCTGTGCTCGGTGAGTGGTTGAAAAAGCGCACCGATTTGGATGAAAAGATCGCGGACACTCTTGCCGAGACGCCGGTTCCCCGCGGCCTCAATGAGCGCCTGCTCGCGGCCATGATGGCCGAAACGGCAGAGCCTCCTGTAAAAACCCGCGCCACGGGCTCGACCGCACGCATGACTTGGCTCGCCCTCGCCGCCATTGTCACTCTCAGCGGCGTAGGGCTCTGGTGGAATGCCCAGCCCAAGTGGGAACAAGAGGCCCTGGCCATCGCCGCCCAATTGAATGCCGGTCAGTTGTCCTTGGACGTCCTGTCTCCCGATCTGAGCAAGCTCAAAAACGTGCTGCTTCAGGCAAAGGCTCCGACCCCCGAACAACTGCCCCAAGACCTAACCGCGCTCTCTCCCCTGGGCTGCAAAGTCATTCAGATTCAAGGACAACCGGCCTCCGTCGTCTGCTTTCAGATCACCCCCCAACAGATCGCCCACTTGGTGACCTTCAGCACTGTCGGTCTGTCCAAAGCACCCGCCATCGGCGACCCTCGATTCACCCAAGAGGGAGAGTGGAACATCGCCATTTGGCGCGTGGGCAATCAGGGGCATTTCCTCGCCACGAAAGCCGATGCTCCGACCCTCGAGCGTTTGTTTGCCTGGCTTCAAGCGCTCGGCTGGATGCGATTTCTCGCCTGAGAGCGTGGTTTCATCGTCATAAAAGCGGAAGTCACAACGTTGTGCAGAGTTCCCATGAAACTCTCTCTCGGCATTCTTCTTCTGGCTTCCATGACCTGCGCTTCTCTGCAAGCCCAGACACCCGCGGCAGAGGCAGCCCCCCTGATGACACAACGCGGTGCCCTGCTGGTGGATCAGGACTTTGCGCAGCCCTTGAAACCCTTTGATGGCAAGTCGAATGGCTTTGCCAGTGGCTTCTCAGGCTGGCGCTGGAATGCCGTGCCGCGCGGTGGCAAGTGGGCAGTGGAAGACGGGGTCTTCACGGGGCGTGAAACCGCGGAGGTCAAACATCCAGCCACCGCCTCCTACGGTTTCCCTTTCAAAAATGTCATCATTCAATGCGAGGTCCGGCTCAACGATGTCCCCCTCGCCCAGCGACCCTATCGGTTTGTCAGTGTCCGCACCACGGACAGCAAAGACTATGTGTGCAGCATCCACCTGGATGAAACAGGATTTCGCATCCGCAAAGATGACAACGATCATGGAGGACCGGACAAACCCGTGCCGCTGGGGGCGATCAAAACACCCTTGAAACTTGGCGAATGGCACACCGTGATCTTTGAAATCCTCGGTGAAGACATGGTCGCCACGATCAATGGGCAAAGTCTCACAGGCCGGCATCCGCTGATCGGCACAGACAAACAAAGCATCATGTTTGTGATGGGCGTCGAAGGTAGCGTGCGCCGGTTCAAAGTTTGGGAAGCCCTGCCGAATCCTGAGTGGGAGAAAAACAAAAACCGCCTCAGTCAGCAGCCCTGATCAGACGCTACGGCAATGAGTCCAAAAGAGGCATCGTGTGGCTTGAGTACAGGATTCACAAGAGGGCAGGATTTACAGGATTTTTTCAGTCCTGTTCCCGGCGGCTTGAGTTCGTAGTTCGGCCTTTAGGCCGTCTGGGAGCGTGATCGCAGGGTGGACTCAAAGCGCAGCCTTGATCAGCGTTTGATCATCGGAGGCGGACGCGTGCCGACGATGACCAGGAGGCCAGCGATGGCCAAGGCGAGGGCCACCCCATTCAGCCCCGCGCCCATGCTGTAGTGTTTCTTCAGCCAACCAATCATCTCAGGGCTGAGATACCCGGCCAAGTTTCCTACCGAATTGATCCACGCAATCCCAGCCGCTGCGGCAGTGCCAGAAAGCAGAGCCGTGGGCAGAGCCCAGAAGCAGGAAATCGTCGCCATGACACCCGTGATCGCCACGGCCAGACAAGCGAGCGCCAAGTAAGGGTGCAAACCTGGAATCCCGCTGGCAGAAAACGCCGCCGCCGCGACCCACGCAGATAGACCGATGTGCCAGCGGCGCTCGCCTGTCTGGTCACTGTGACGCCCCACGAGAACCATGCCCACGGCGGCACAGGCCCAGGGAAAGGCCGAATAAAGACCGACCTGCCAATCATCCTGAGTCAGAGAATCCTTGATGATCTGCAGCAGCCAAAACGACGTCCCATACAAACCAACGATGGCTCCAAAATAGATCGCACAGCAGAGCCAGACCTGGGGGGATTTAAACGCGTCCATCACCCGATGAGCTCCCTGACCGGCGACCTGTTTTGCCTGTGCCTCCGCCTCGATCCGGCTCTCCAACAACTGCTTTTCCTGGGTCGAAAGCCACTTCGCTTTGGCCGGTCGATCCGCCAGAAGAAAGGGCACCGCAGCGCCCAGAAGAACCGTCGGAATCCCCTCCAAAATGAACAACCACTGCCAAGCCGCCAAGCCATGCCAGCCCGCCGTCACCTCCAACAACCAACCCGAGAGCGGCCCACCGACCACTCCAGAGACCGCGATTGCCGTCATGAACAGCGCCACCATGCGAGCACGCAGTTGCTGCGGATACCAGTAGGTCAGGTAGAGGATGATGCCGGGAAAGAACCCCGCCTCGGCCACGCCCAACAGGAAGCGCAGCGCATAAAACGACAAGGCATCGTGACTCAAAGCCATGAGCCCCGAAACCAGCCCCCAACCGATCATGATGCGTGCGATCCACAAGCGAGCGCCGACCCGACTCAGAATGATGTTACCCGGCACCTCGAAAAAGAAATAACCCAGGAAAAAGATGCCTGCCCCGGTGGCGAAAACGGCGTCGCTGAACCAGGGCTCAGCCTTCATCGAAAGCTTGGCAAAACCAACGTTCACCCGGTCAATGTAAGCCAAGATGTAACAGGCAAAGAGAATCGGGATCAGCCGCCAAGTGACCTTGCGATAGAGCGCTTGTTCAGCAACAGAGAGAGATTCGGTGGCCATGATTTCACGCAGCCTGACCAGGAAGCACGCTCTTGACCAGCTTGATTTGTCGCGGTGTCATCTTCCCCATCGTGTTCTTGCGGGGCCTGGTTGCTCTTGAGAAAGGATGCTTGAAATTAACCCGAATGAATGAGTTCCCCGCCGCTGCTGAAGAACTTCTGAACCAGGCCCAAGCGCTGCATCAGCAGGGCCGACTGCCAGAGGCCCAGGTGGCTTATGAAAGCCTGCTGCGCGATTTTCCCACGCACCCTTCCGCGCTCGCCGGACTGGCCACCGTTCATGCACAGACAGGGAATTTTGTCGCCGCGCTGGATCTCTACACGCTCGCCCTCAAGCTGCATCCCGAGCAGGCAGAGATTCATCATCAGCGCGGCGTGGTGCTGCGTCAGTTGTGCCGATTTGAAGAAGCCCGCGCCTGCTTTGACCGCGCTCTGGAACTCCAGCCCGACGCGGTGGAGACCTACAACAATCGCGCCATCGTCTGGAAAGATCTCGGCCAACTCGACAAGGCCGTGGCTGACTATGATCGGGCTCTCGCGCTTCAGCCTAAATTCGTCAACGCCTGGAAAAACCGCGCGATCACACTGCGCGCGCTGAAGCGCAGTGCGGAGGCCCTCACCAGCTATGATCAGGCTTTAAGCATCGCTCCCCAAGATGCTCAGTGCTGGAACTACCGAGGCCATGCCCTGCGCGATTTGGGACACCTGGAGGAGGCTGTGGCGAGTTACGATGAGGCCCTCCGGCAACGACCCGAGTATGCCGAAGCTCATTACAACCGCAGCATCGTGCTGCGCGAGTTGCTGCGTCATCAGGAAGCCATCGCGAGTTGTGATCGTGCGATCGAACTGAAACCTGACCACGCCGATGCCTGGTGGAACAAGGCGGAGATGCTCGTCCTGATCGGTGACGCCGCGCAGGGCTGGCCCCTGTTTGAGTGGCGCTGGCGCTCCTCCAGGCATGGCAAAGAATTCCGTGATCTGGGCAGACCCCTCTGGCTGGGCCAGGGTGACCTCGCGGGAAAAACGCTGCTGCTGAGCATCGATGGCGGCATCGGCGATGTGCTGCAGTTTTGTCGTTACGCGCCGCTGCTGGTGGAGCGCGGGGCGCGCGTCATTCTTGAAGCCCAGGTGGGTCTGCTGCCTCTGCTGAGAGAGAGTTTCGAGCAGGTCGAACTCACCCCCTTTCGCCAGCCCCTGCCCGACTTTGACTGCTACTGCCCGGTCATGAGCCTGCCGGGCGCGTTCAGCCAAGCGCCGGTTCAGGTCCCTGCTTCCCTGCCCTACCTGCGGGTGCCTGCCGCTTCCCTCGCCGCCTGGGAAAAACGCCTGGGGCCCCGCCGCCGACCTCGCATTGGCCTCGTGTGGTCAGGTGGCGCGCTGCATTTCAAAGGTCAAGAACACCGCAGCATCCCGCTCAGCCAAATGCAGCCCCTGCTGACCTACGAGGCCGATTTCCACTGCCTGCAAAAGGAGATTCTACCCAGCGATCGACCCGCCCTCAGCAGCCTTTCCATTCAAACCTGGGAGGCCGAGCTCCACGACTACGCAGACACGGCGGCGCTGGTCAGGCACATGGACCTCGTCATCAGCGTGGACACCTCCGTGGCCCACTTGGCTGGGGCGCTCGGTCACCCGGTCTGGGTCATCCTCCCGCAGGATCCGGACATGCGTTGGCACCTTGAGCGCGAGGACTCGCCCTGGTATCCCGATGTCATGCGCCTGTTCCGCCAAGACGCCCCTCAACAGTGGGCTTCCGTGCTACTTCGGGTCGCAGAAACCCTGCGCAAATTCCTCGCCGAACACCCGATTTCATAGCTCAAAGACGCCAAGTTCGGTCTCGCCGGACCTGGGTTTCCTGTCGCCAAACCCGGGTTTCAGCGCGCCAGCCCCAAGTTTGCGGCCGCCAAACCTGAGCCTGAGTCCGCCAAACCTGGCATTCAGCTCGCCAAACTTCGGTTCCACCTCGTTAGAGCCAAGGTTTCGTCCCCTCCAACCTGGGTTTCCGCCCGCCAAACTCGGGTTTGAGCGTGCCAAACCTAGGTTTCGTCGTGCCAGCCCTGGGTCCCATCTCACCCGACCTGGGTCTGAGTCCACCAAACCTGAGTTTGGGCGCGCCAGGAAACGGGTTTTTTCGGGCCAAAAAGGGACTTTGGGCCTTCTCCAGAATGGGTTTTATAGGCCTCATACGGCCTATTGCTCCAGCCGCACAGAGGACTGTGCGGCCCCCTTTCCCTGAACACAAACTGGAAAGCCCCTGCAACTTGCTGAGCCCCGCCTCTTTCTTGCAGCTCAAATGCTGCTTTCTTGACCCAAAATTCTCGGGAAACGAAGTTGCTATTGGAAGTGAACCAACTAGAAAAACGGCAGATGTCTGTCGAAATGAAGTCCATGGCCAATTCCAACAGGGATGTTTCCGAAAATGAACGGGAACGAAAACCTGAGGACTTTTCGGCGACACGCTGGAGCATGGTTTTTCGCGCGGCGGAGGACTCCGAACTCAAACAAAACAAGGATCTTGATCAGATCTGCCGGGCCTGCTGGTATCCGATTTACGCTTTTGTCAGGCGCCAGGGTTATTCACCCGAGGATGCCCAGGATCTGGCCCAGGGGTTCTTTGTCCATGTGATGGAGAACAACGTGCTTTCCCACGCCGATCCCGAGCGGGGTCGGTTTCGCTCCTTTCTCCTGGGGGCGGTGCGGCACTTCGTCAGCAATGAGGCGCGCAAAAACCGCGCAGAGAAACGCGGAGGCCGGGTCAGTTTTGTTCCGGTGGACATCGACGATGGTGAGGAACGCTACGAGCGTGAAATTGCCCATCCCGATACGCCCGAGAAATTGTTTCAGCGGAGCTGGGCAGAGAATCTCCTCCAGTGCGCCATGGACGCGCTGAAAAAAGATTACGAGAAGCAGGGAAAGTTGAATTTGTTCAATGCCCTTCAACCCTTCCTGGCCGGCAGTTCGAATCCTGACTCTTATCAAGAACTGGGTCTGAAACTCGGCATGAGCTCGGGCACGGTCGCGGTGGCGGTGTTTCGCATGAGGAAACGTTACGGTGAAGTGCTCCGCCATGAGATCGCCCAAACGGTGGAAGACCCTGCGGACATCGAACACGAAATCCGCCTGCTCTTGGAAGCGGTGGCGGCTTGATCGAGATGCTCAAGTCTCACTCGGGACTCGAGCGACGCGTCAAAGAACAGCGAGTGTTTTGGATTGCAGCGATTCGAGAGCAGGCGTCATCGCATTGGCGAACTCTTCCTGCCACTCCACGCTTTGATTCCCGACCTGCCAACCCCAGCGCGGAGCCTCGATGGCGCTCTGCTGAACAATCAAACGACCCGGCAGCGAGCTGCCCGAGATGTGCGCTTTGTCCATGGCGATGAGCAGCCGCTCAAGCACGACGAAGCGACGCTGCACAGCATCCACCGTGCGTGTCGCATCTGCATAGGCACCGCCCCAGGGAGTCTGGATGAAGACACTGAGAGGCCCATGCTGAAGGTAGCAGTGCAGGAACCAGGAATTCGTGCCATACCCATCTTGGCCGAGCAGGAAAAAATCCTCCGTCGGACTGGCGAGGGTCTCACCGATGTAACCCTCAATGTCATACAAGCGTGGGATGTCCATGCGGGATCCCCAGACCCAATCACGCTGACGCTGAATGCAAGGCTGGAGGGGCTCCGGCACGCGTGGCGCTGGCAGCTTGTGGCGCCGGAGGGTGGAAGTCATTTCGCGAAGGCCCTTCATAAAACTCAAGCGTTTAAAAGTTCATCCCTAATTCTGCGGGATGACGCTGCATGGATCGATAGTCGCGTTGGAAATAACTGGTCGGGATTTGTTTGGGTAGATTCTCTGCATCTAGAACGGTGGTGCGTGTTGTGGTGAGCAAGGCGGTCACCTCTTGACTCCCCCAAGCCCCGGGGTCAATCACTCGGCCTTCGATCTCGAGGTTATTGATGTGCTCCTTCAATTTCGCCAGACGTCCTTGGGCAGCCGTCAGCGTGGCATCGTCGAAGAAGTCCCCACAAAGATCCCGCAAATCGTCATTCGAAAGCCCGCGAATGGCCTGGGCCATGTCTTCGTCCACGACCGGTGGCAGGCCAGGAAGATGAACTCCTCTTTGACCGAGGATTTTGGCCACATCGTCAGGTTCTGGCCCCATGCAAAAGTCGCTGTCAATGGCCTTGATGCCGATAATCTCACCATTGCCATTCTGCTCCACCAAGTAGTTACCGCCATGGCGATCCGCCTGACCTGAGATGATGTCGAGTAGCTGAAGTTTGATGAGGTCGCGCTGCACCACCGCCGTACTTCCAGTCGCCCCTAAGACGTCATGTGCGATCCGACCACCCGCGAGCTCCATGACGATACCAGTCTGATCGTGATGACGTGCAAAGTCCGTGCCGACGGAAACATTGAAGTCGAGTTTCTTGTCGAGTTTGGCCGTGAAGACCGCACGCTCGAGCAAGCAGGGATTGCTCTGATCGATGCCAAGTTTGCCGGGGGCAGCAAAACGGTTGCCGCTCGGATGAACCAACTCCTCATCATCGTATTTGTGGACTCGACTCACCGATCCCATGCCGTGCTCATACTCGCCCTTGGAGACGGTATGCGCGGCCCCCGAACCAATCGGCTTCATGCGAGAACGCAAATTTTCATCTTTGAAGCTGGTGACTTTGGTCTGCAAAAACTCCTCGCGAACCGCGCGTCCTAACATGCGTAAAAGCGGATTGCGTCTGGCGAGTTCAGGCAGATCACCATTCGAATTCTTGCCATCCACGCGCACCCGATGTTCGATGTTCCGGAGATTGCGATTCATCCCACCCAAAACCTTGCGGCCCAGGTCCGTCGTGTGATGGCCTGCACGCCGTAAAGCCAGCGTTACGGCACCGCTAAGGATGTCTTCGTTTTTGCCAATCTCAGGCAAATGCAACTCACCGAGTTTCAACTGCACGCCCACACTCATCGTGTCGAGACGATTCAGGAGCGTGGCTTTTTGCGTCACGTTTCCAGGCGAAGCGTGATTCAGCGTGCCGAGCAGGGTCGTCATCTCATCACTGCGCGACAACTGATGGCGAACGACCGCACGCTGGATGGTCTGGAGATCGACTTTGTCTTTGTCCGTCAGTTTCGAGGTATCGGCCGTGCTGAGCTGAGTGGCGACGGTTTCGAGCTGCTCGGGCGTGAGTTTGCTGAGCTCGACATCGAGACGTGTGGAAAGCAGGTCCGTGCGCGACGCCCAGGGAGCATTGCGATGCATGACCTTGACGTCATTGCGCAGGGTGGCCAAGACGTCGGGATCGGAGACATCGGCATTGGTTCCTGAGGCAAGGCGTGCCACCAGATTTTCGACCTTGCTGCTAAAGCCCTCATGACGCGCATTGAAACGCGTGGCCATCTGAGTCGCCCCGGTGTCGGAATCTGACTTGGCAGTTAAGCTCTCAAAACCATGCTTCAGCCGCGAGGTGAAGCGCTCCCACTTGGTCTTGGTAGCATAGGCACGCGGGACACCGCCCTCATCCTGACGAACGGACATGCCCCCGAACTTTCCGCCCTCACCACTCGTGCGAGTCACTTCCGTCTGCGGGACAGAAGCGTAAACTTGAGAAAGAGAATTGGCTTGGATGACGGGCATGGTCTGCGCGTAAATTTAAGGGTGAAGAAGACAGAATCAGACGCGGATATAACCGGTCGCGCTATCAGCAGGTGCAGCTTCTGAAGTCACCGAGTCAGCAGGCTCTTGATCGAGAATCTCCGTGATCTCCGTCATCCACGCCTGCACATAGCCGACGTATCCTTCCAAGGTGCTGATGAAGCGCTCAGTAGTGGTCGTGGAAAGATCAAAGGGGTGAGAGAGCAGCACTTCACCACGCTCCTCATCCAGTGCCAAAATCGCCCCGCCGGTGCCCTGACCAAAAAGATTCGCGGCGAGCAGCTTTTGGAGCAGGACCACATTGTCTCCAGGATGCGGGCCGACCACGGAGAAAGCCTGCACATTGTCCGTGCCAGGCTGGTGCTCGATGTCGATGATCACCGTGTCATCCAAGACGAGGCGGCAGACATGATCGGCATTCAGCTCAAGGCCAGGAAGACCGATGTGCGCGCCCAGGGCACTGAGCAGAGAGGCGAGGCGTGGGTCGGTGTCAGACATGGGAGGAAATAGAGTGTCGGTGAAAGGTCTTCTCTTGATTCGAGGCGAGGGAATCTGTCAACACAATCATTCGCTGAGATGCGGCAGTCGGCGTGATCCGATTGCATTCCCCATGCCAGGGTTGAAGAAGGATTGTTGGTCTCGAGTGAAAGGTGACATGGGGCTTACTCAATCATAACCGCTCACCCAGCACAGGATTACACCATGGCTGAAAAATCTTTGCTTCAACGCGGAT
The DNA here is from genome assembly GCA_027483245.1 of Verrucomicrobiaceae bacterium. Classification (GTDB taxonomy): domain Bacteria; phylum Verrucomicrobiota; class Verrucomicrobiia; order Verrucomicrobiales; family Verrucomicrobiaceae; genus Prosthecobacter. The sequence continues at coordinate 15,386 of JAIXVB010000003.1, forward strand.
GCAAGGTCAGCAGGCCACTCTTTCCATTGGCGACATATCGGCCTGTCAGCAGGCCTTGTTTCTGCAACAAAGCGCCGCCCAGCGAGAAGCTCACGCCCTTTGACACATCCGTGCAGGTGCCCGTGAGCAAGCCTGTGGAAGGCGTGAAGTAGAGCGTGATTTTGTCCGGCCCGTAGTAGAGGATTTGGTTAGCCGCACTCCAGGTCACGACACGATCCAATGAGGTCAACTCAAGAGATGGAAGGGTGGACATGTCGGGCCCGGCGAAGCGCAGCCAAGCATTGTAGAGACTCGGCGTGAGCGATCCAAAAGCACGCTGCCCACTGAGGGGTGCGAGGTAACGGCAACCGAGGCCCGTCCGTGTCGTGTCAAAGCCTGCCGGATAAGTCGTGGTGCGTGGCACTGCCGCAGGTTTCACCCAGCGCAGGCTGCCATCCAGATCACTCTTCCCCACCACGTCTCGAAAGGTCATTTTGCCCGCGAGATACCCGCCATTGCTGCCATACAAGCTGCGATGCACGAACCACTCCGAAGCACGCGACACACGCCCACCGAGAGTCACAAGGGTGCCATCAGCAAGGACCCAGGTGCCCGTGCAATTCCCCGTCACTGCAACCGTGAGACTCGCATACCCATCGCCCCCAGGCTGCAAGGACGTATCTACGTCATCCGGCGCGCGCAGTGCCAGGGTGTAACGGCCCGCCTGTGGAGCGGGAGAGACGATGGAAAAGTTGGGATACAGCGCTGCCTCCAGCGTGTGCGTGAGGCCATCCGCAATGAATGAACCCGTGAGCTGCCAGCCATCCAGCGTGCCCTCCACACGAACGAGTTGCAGCGTGCTGACAATGCTCGGCAAGCCTGCACGTGCGATCAAAAGAGTCGCCTGACCATTGCTGCCCATCGTGCCGCGAAAGGCATGACGTCGACCAAGAACAATGACCGTGCCACTGAGCGCCCCCGTTTTGGTGACGACCATGCTTTCAAGACCGCCCGTGATCTCGGTCCCACGCTTGAGCAATCCTCCATACGTCCCTGCAGCAAGGTCACTGAAGAGCACACTCGCGGTGAGGGGCGTCCGCGCTGAAGTGTCCGGGGTAGCGATGCGAGGCAAGACTCCAGCGAGCTCACTGCCCGGATAACCAAAATTGATACCGGGCTCAAAGGCGATGAGGCCTGCCATGTTGGCGAGCAAGTAATTGCCACCGACGAGCTGCTGCTTTTGGAAAACCGCCCCTGCAAAACCAACGGTTAGGCGAGTCTGCGCATCGCGATAGGTGCCGGTGAGAATGCCACTGCTGGACGTGGCCGTAGCAGTGAGGGTTTCAGGTCCAGAGTAGGTGATCTGGTTGGTGTTGAGCCAGTGCACCGTCTTCGAAAATCCGCCATTCGGAATCCCCAAGCCCGCCAGGACAAAGCGCGCATTGTAGAACTGATCCATCAACGAACTGAGGGCGCGTTGCCTCGCCACGGGCGGCGTGTAAACAGATCCGATCAAGTTCGGTGCCAACGCAAATCCCAGTGGGTAACTGGCATTCGTGGGTCGCGGATTTTTGATCCAACGCAGAGGGCCATCCAGATCACTGACGCCTGCGACATCACGAAACGTGAGCACCCCAGCGATCTGCCCCTGGTTTTGATAAAGCGTCTGGAACATGTGCCACTGCTGATCTGCACTGAGCAGGCCGCTGGTGGTGAATGCCACGCCATCGCCCGTTTTACCAGCAGCTGTGATGATGCCAGAAGCACTGACTTTGGCAGAACCATAACCATCTCCTTCAGGCCGAGCGGGATCGCCCGTGATCACGCGCGGAATGAGGAACGTGTAACTTTTCACCAAAGCTACAGGGGCAGGTTGAGCTAGGCTGTAGGGTGCCTGGGCGATGAAGCCTGTGCCGGTCGTGCCATCTGCCGTCACCGAGCTGCTCAAAGTCAACCCTCCCGCCGTGGTGCGTCCGATTTGCAGACTCACCATTAAGGCGACATTGCCCGCGCGCGGGATCATGCCACTGAAGCTGCCATTGGCTTGAAGCGAACCCGTCAGAGAATGAGTGACCCCATTCAAAACGACTTTGGCGGTGAAGCTGCCCGTGCTCTTCAAGGCAAGATTCAAGATGGCCCCCAACACATGACCGGAGCTGTCACGCAAGATGCCCTGATAAAGCCCAGCGCTGTCAGCGGTGAAATCCTGTGCCGTGAATCCAGGAGGCGGCTCATTCGGGCCAGGAGGGATCACACTGGTGTCGCGCACCGTCAGCGTGAGATCCCCAGAGATGCCCTGCCACAGCGCGCGCACCGTCGCGGGCGTGTTGATGAACACCGGGCCTGCACTGACAACACCACTGGGACTGACACCCGTGAGCGGACCTTCACGCACCGACCACTGCGGCTCTGTGGGGGTGAGCCGAACAAGGCTATCGTCATCCAGCGTGGCCACTGCGCTCAGCTGTGTGGTCTCTCCTTCATTCACGAAGTTGGGCTGAGAGCTGACCGTCAAAGAACGTGGTTCAGCCAGCTGCCCGACAAACCCCTGACGCACAAAAATCTGCGGTGTTGTGACCGTGCCTCCCTCAAAGGCTTCACCCAGACTATCCACACTCGAATAACTCGCGCTCTGGGCTCGGCCACCCGCCGTGCTGAAGGTGGATTGGGCTGATAAAACCGATGTGACCAACGCCCACGCGATCACCACCCTGGAAACATCCAAAAGCACCGCCGAGACCAGGCGTGCTCTGTTGGATCGACGATGCGGGCTGCGCTCCATGTCAGTAGGCGATGAGAGTGCCGATGGAACTCAGGGGCATGAATTGATCATTGCCGATGTATTGCAGCTCAATGGCTGACGCTCGCAGACCTCGCAGAACGCCAGTCGTCACGGTGGTGCTGGGAGGCCCCTCCCCGAGTTCGCTCG
>JAIXVB010000124.1 GCA_027483245.1 Verrucomicrobiaceae bacterium
ACCCCCTGATTTGTGATGCAGGCCAGTTCTGCGGTGTCTTTTGCACACCTCGACGGCCTGTGAACCCAGCCCCTGATTCCTGCTCTCATCACTGTTTTATGCCTGCTGCTGGTAGCGAGCGTGATCACGCTGCTGACGGTGATGCGAAAGAAGAATCGAGCCATTACCCTGCTGGTGAAGGAAGAGCAGGCCATCGTCGATGAAGAACGGCGCATGTTCGGTTTTCTGCATGAACTGGGAGAGGCCATCACACGCGAAGACCGCCAGTCCGCCATGTATCGCCTGATTGTCGAGGGGGCGATGCGCGTCACCGCCAGCCACGGTGGGGCACTTTACCTCGTGGATGTAACCGGTAAATCCCTGGTGCCACGTTTTCACTCGGATCATTGCCCTCCCCTCGTGGAATTGCCCGAGCGCATCGCTGCCATGGGCAAAACAAATGCCAGTGCCCTGCTCAGCTTCCTTCGCCTGCATGCGGTGAAACTGGAGGAAGGGGTGATCGGAGGGGTTTTCGGCACGCAGCGCGCGGAAGTCATCGAGGAACTGCGCAAAGACGCCCGAGTCGGACACACCGCCTCTGCGTTTCAAAACAACACCACTCTGATGGTCGGCCCGCTGAGTTTCGGCCCGCAAAAGCTCGGCATTCTGGCCGTGACCGCGCATCGCGATCAGCGGCATTACAACACCAACGACTTTGAGGTTTTCAAGTCCCTGGTCGAGCAGTCCGCCTTCGCACTCGCCAATGCCATGGCGCACCAAGCCGCGGCGGAAAAAAAACAGATCGAGGCCGAACTGAAGAGCGCCAGTGACATTCAGCGCATTCTGCTGCCAGAGCGTGATCCCCAGCTGAATGGCTTCGCGGTGGCCGGCAAAAACATCCCTGCCAAGGTGCTCAGCGGCGATTATTACGACTACATTCCGTTGGCCAACGGTGGGCACGGCATGGTCATCGCCGATGTCTCAGGCAAAGGCACCGCCGCCGCCATCATCACGGCCATGTGCCGCAGTGTGTTGCGCTTCAGCGCCCTGGGCAATGACTCCCCAGCCGCCACGCTGGCCGCCGTCAATCGGCAGCTCTGGCCAGACATCCGCGAGGACATGTTCATCAGCATGATCTACCTCGTCATGCAGCCCGATGGCAGCCTCACCCTTTCCCGCGCCGGCCACACGCTGCCGCTGATCTGGCGGAAAAAGACCGGCAAAGTCGAGACCCTTCACAGCGGCGGGCTGGCGGTGGGCATCGACAAAGGGGAAGTTTTTGAGCGCGTCACCAAGGACCTGCATTTCGTCATGGAGCCTGGAGACTGCCTGCTGCTCTACACCGACGGGGTCAATGAAGCCCTGGATGCCAAAGGGCTGGAATATGGTGAAGAACGCATCCATGCCACCCTCGCCACCCTCGCGCCTCAGGGATCGCAAGCGGTCGTGGAAGGTCTGGTGGCGGATGTGGATAAGTTCCTGGCTGGCAAGCGAGGTCACGATGACATCACCTTGATTGCCTTGCAGAAGACGGCATAGTCTCCGCCCCCTTCGGATCGGAATCACCGATGTGAAGTCCTTTTTCAAACCCCCTATCCATCCTCATGTCTGAGCCTACCCCTGAGACCCAGCCTGACCTCAATGCCGCCCCTGAAGCGGCTGAAACCCCAGCCGCCACCCCGGAACTGTCTCCGCTGGAGGCCGCGCTGGCCGAAGTCAATCAATGGAAAGACCTCGCCTATCGCAACGCCGCTGAGCTGGACAACTTCCGCAAACGCGCCGCTCGCGAGGCCCAAGAAACCCGCGCTTTTGCCAATGCGGATCTGCTTCGCAGCCTGTTCCCGATCCTCGATAATTTCGAAATGGGGCTCGAAGCAGCGCGTGCCGAGTCTGAGAAATCCATGATCTTCATGGGCATGAGCATGGTGCAGCGCCAGATCACCGATTTCCTCCGTGAGATGGGCGTGCAAGAAGTGGAAGCGTTGGGCAAGCCCTTCGACCCGAATCTGCACGATGCGGTCTCTCAAGAAGTGAATCCCGAAGTGGCTGAAGGCACCGTCCTGCGAGTCACCCGCCGGGGTTTCAAACTCAAAGACCGTCTCCTCCGTGCTGCCAGCGTCATCGTTTCTGCCGCTCCTGCGCCTGCGGAGACCCCTGCTGCGTAACCTTTTCACCCTTCGATTTTTCTTTCCCTCCACTCATGGCTGACAAACGCGATTATTACGAAGTCCTCGGCGTCTCCCGCGATGTCTCCGCTGACGAACTGAAAAAAGCCTACCGCAAGCTCGCGGTGAAGTTCCACCCTGACAAGAACCCCGGCGACAAAACCGCTGAAGACAAGTTCAAGGAAGTCGGTGAGGCCTATGACATCCTCAGTGATGACCAAAAACGCGCTGCCTACGACCGTTACGGTCACGGTGCCTTTGCCGGTGGCATGGGCGGCCCGAGTGGCGGCGGCGGTGGTTTCCATGATCCCTTCGACATCTTTCGCGAGGTGTTCAGTGGAGCTGGCGGTGGTGGCGGCGCAGGTGGCATTTTTGAGTCCTTCTTCGGTGGCGGCGGTGGCGGTGGTCGCCAACAACGGCGCGATGGACCTCAGCGCGGTAGTGATCTGCGTTACGGCGTGGAGATCAGCCTCGAAGACGCCGCGCATGGCGTGGAAAAAGAGATCGAATACGATCGCCAAGCCGTCTGCAAAACCTGCACCGGCAGTGGCAGCGCGAGTGGCAGTGGCAAAAAGACCTGTCGCACCTGCGGCGGCGTAGGTCAGGTCATCTCCTCCCGCGGTTTCTTCCAGATTCAACAGACCTGCCCCGACTGCAATGGCAGTGGCGAGGTCATCAGCGATCCCTGCAAAGTCTGCTCCGGCACCGGCCGCACGAAAGAGCGCACGAAACTGCGCGTGAAAATCCCCGCCGGCATCGAAGACGGCTCTCGCCTCCGCTCCAGTGGCAATGGCGACTACGGTGCCAAAGGTGGCCCTGCGGGCGATCTGTACATCGTTGTGCAGATTCGTCAGCATGACATCTTTGAGCGTGAGGGAGATGACCTCCACTGTCAGATGCCTCTCAGCTTTGCCGTGGCGGCCCTGGGCGGTGAGACCACCGTCCCCACCCTGGAAGGCAAGGCCAACCTGAAAGTCCCTGCAGGCACTCAAAATGGCACCACCTTCCGCCTGCGTGGCAAAGGCATGAAAGCCCTCGGCGAAGACCAGCATGGCGATCTTTACGTTCACATTCAGATCGCTGTGCCCAGCAAGCTGAATGCCGAGCAACGAGGCCACCTCGAGGCTTTCTCGAAGTCTTTTGGAGAAACCCCTTCTTCCACCATGGAAGAAAGTTTCTTTGAGAAGGCGAAGAAGTTTTTCAAGTAACCCTCGTTCTCTCCGGCCATGCCAGAGTCCACCGGCCCCCTGCTCATTCGCCATGAGGGACACACCCCACGGGAACGCAGCAGCTGTGGCTGGCGGGATCGTCTCATCAGCCATGAGGACGCCGCGCTTGCCCCCGCAGCCTGGGCGCATGCCGTGGACATCGACGGTGCCAAACCGCACTATCACCTGCGCTCGACTGAGCTCTATTATGTCCTCCAAGGCAGCGGCTCCGTGCTCCTGGATGGCGTGGAGCAGGCAGTCAAACCCGGCTCCCTCGTCCACATCCCACCCGGGGTCGTGCACGGCGCGCGCGGGAAGATGCGCGTCCTCGTGGTCGGCATCCCCGACATCGCCGAAGATGACTATTTTGAGGTCTCGGAAGAGGCAAACCCGCCCTCGACAGCTTCTCAGTCCTGATCGACCCTTCACACGTAACCTAAATCCCAAAGCCATGAGCCAACCCAAAATCACCGCCTACCTGAAGACCTACTGCGGCTGGAGCGAAGGCGTCCGCGCCATCTTCCGCAAATACGACCTGCCCTACGAGGAAAAGGACATCATCAAGAATCCCGCCTTCCGCTGGGAAATGGAACAAAAGAGCGGCCAGCCCCTCAGCCCCTGCGTCGAGATCAATGGCACCATGCTGCCAGACATCAGTGGTGAAGAAGTCGAGCGCTGGATGATCGCCAACAACCTCCTGGAACACAACGATGCCGCCCCGGATGCGCCCATCGACTCTGCCTGCACGGATGCCCAGCACGCCGCCATGGCTGCCGGTCAGATCGGCAAGATCAGCTTTGTAAACTAAGACCGCCTGAATCGTCGCTGGCGGATGGGTGAACAGCTCACCCCCGCCAGTGCGATCGCATCGAGGGTGAGTCAAACAACCTGCCGCCCCGAGAACCAACTGGCCAGCAAAAGCGCGGCCAGGAGCAGCAACCAAAGTCGCCACTGAGGATCGGCCACGTGAGTCCTCTCACTTTGGACCACTGAAAGGCTCGCCAAATTGTCAAAGGACGCCGCCTGCTGGAGATCTGCCTCCCGCGTGTCCGCAAAATGAGCACTGCCACTCAGCAGCAGCCGCTCCCCCTGCATCACCTCAAAGAACCCCGGCTGCGCAGGTGCCCGCAGCAGATGAGCCTGTCGCAGGGGGATCTCCACCTGCGTTTGTTGCGTCAGGTCCTTCATCAGCAACGGTGCGGCCTTTTCTCCCCGCAAATGCGCCACCGTCAGTCGCTGCCGGGTGTCGTGATTCGCACGCTCCGGGGCAATCTTAGCCTGCCGCACCTCCTCCAGGAAACGATGCACCAGCACGGCCAAGGCCGGTAGCTTGCGTGCATTGCTTGTGGCCAAATCAAAGTGGCAGAAAAGCTGCCGTGCCCCCAGCGGACTCACCCGCAGACTGATCAGCGGCCGCTCCCCCTGCCAGACCAGCACCCGATCCCGCGCATCTCGCGGCATCACCATGCCCTCTCGCACCAGCAG
>JAIXVB010000473.1 GCA_027483245.1 Verrucomicrobiaceae bacterium
AAAACACCCATTGCTGGCACTGCGTTGGTCAGCGTGGAGCGCAACAAAATTCATCAGCACTTTGTCACCCAGATCTCGCCAGAAAATCCGGTCATCAAAGTTCCTGTTCAGGATGCGGAGGCACCCAATATCTTTGTTTCGGTCGTGCTCGTGCGTGGCAGTGACGGCAGCCCCAAACAGCACAAGATGCCGGAATACAAAGTGGGATATTGCCAGCTCGAAGTGGAGTCAAAGGTCAAAGAGTTGACCGTGACGATCTCGCCTTCCAAAGAAGAGGTAAAGCCTGCTGAAATCCTCAACATCACAGGTGCGGTGACCGATCATCAAGGCAAGCCTGTGATGGGCAGTGAAGTCACACTTTACGCGGTGGATGAAGGTGTCTTGAGCCTGATGAAACATCCGACACCGGACCCCTCAAGCTACTTCCATGAGCCGTTGCCGCTGGCGATTGATAATTACACTTCGTTCGATGATCTCTTGCCTGAAGAGTTCGCGGCTCGTGAACGTGGCAACAAAGGGTTCTTGATCGGTGGCGGTGGTGAGTTGGACGAAACGCCGATGCAGGTTCGGAAAAATTTCATCGCCACACCGCTCTGGCTCGCCACTGCGCTCACCGATGCTCAGGGACGGATCAGCGCGAATGTCACCGCTCCCGACAATCTCACCCGTTACCGGCTCATGGCCGTCGCGAGCAGTGATGCGGATCGTTTTGGCAAAGGCGAATCAGCGTTCAAAATCAACAAGCCACTGATGATCGAGCCTGTGGTGCCACGCTTTGCCCGCTTGGACGATGAAATGCTGCTGAAAGCGGTCATCCACAACACCACCATGCAAGAGGGGGAGGTGCAAGTCCGCTTGGAGTTGGATGCCACGACGGAGTTCATTCGTGAAGAAAGGTTCTTTGTCCCTGCGAGCCTGAAGCCTGCGGAGTCTGCCGATCCCAAAGTGTGGCAACAAACGGTGAGTCTCAAAGCGGGCGAGACCACCGGCGTTTCCTTCCCGGTCAAGTTTGTCAAACTGGGCACGGCCAATTGGAAATGGTCTGCGCAAACCGTGAAGTGGTCACCCGGAGCCCCGGCGCTGAATGACGCCACGGTCTCTGTGTTTGAGATCACTCATCCGGTGCCTGAGCTGCGCGAAGTGCGCTATGCCCGAGTTCAAGCCGATGCCCCAGTGGAAAATCTGGCCAAGCAGATCAATCCAGCTCTGCTCGAAGGTGAAGGCAGCATGCAGGTCAGCGTCAGCACTTCGCGTTTGTATGAGGCCAAAGACGCTTTGTCTTACATTCTGACCTATCCCTATGGCTGTGCGGAGCAGACGACTTCAGCCACCATGCCCTGGTTAGCGTTGGGTGGGTATCAATCGCTTTTCCCCGATTTGTTGAGCACGGAGAAGAGCAAAGAGAACATCCAGAAAGGCGTGAATCGTCTGCTGCAAATGACCACGGATGATGGCGGACTTGCTTATTGGGCGGGCGGTAATGAAGCTTCCCTCTGGGCCACTTCTTATGGCGGATTCATGCTTCTGCGCGCTCGCGATGCAGGAGCCACGGTGCCGCCTGAGGTCATTGATAAGATGCTCGACTTCCTCTCCAAAAAATTGCGCGGGCTGGAAGAAGAGAAGGACTATTACAACATCACCGACTGTGCACTGGCGCTCTACACCTTAGCCAAAGGCAAGAAACCAGAACCCGCCTACCAAAATTTGCTTCATGCCAAACGGGATCGCATTCCTGAAGCCGCGCGTCTTTACACTGCACTCTCCATGTGTCTGACGGGTGCTCCGAGCCAACAGATCAAGGAGATGATCGGCTGGACACCGCCAGCTCCGCCGGAAAAACCATCCGCCAAGAAACCCAAAGTGGCGGCTAAAAAACCGCTGCCAGTGTCACGTCCCGCTCCGGTCTGGTCTCACTGGGCAGGCAATGGCGTGAACAAAGCCCTGCGACTCATCATTTACACGCACCTGGGTTTGAAATCAGATGCAGAGGCTCTGGCGCAGTCGGTTTTACAAAGCCGCAATGGCCGTGGTGAATGGGGGAACACGTTCACCAATGCCTGGACGCTCACCTCTCTGGCGGCTTATGAACGCAGCCTGAAAACCACGTCTGAACCTCTCGTGGCGCAGGTGCTTTGGGATGCGCAAACTCAGGCACTCACCGTGCCTGCTCATCCAGGCAGTGCACAGGTCACCTTTGCTCTCAATGAAAAGCTTGCCGCCGGCCCCCTGCGTGTCGAACTGCCTGCGCAACGCGAGGCTTTCACTCGCATCCAGGCCAGCAGTTTCCCGCCTGAGCGTGACTTTGCAGGCGAAAACAAAGGTTACGCCATCGAGCGCAGTTATGAAAAGCTGCTCGATGATGGATCGATGCAGCCTGCGGACAATCTGCGTGTCGGCGACATGGTGGTTGTCACCTTACAGATCGAGATTGGTGGCGGCGATCGGTATCTTGCCATCAATGATGCCTTGCCGAGTGTTCTGGAGGCGATCAATCCTGAGTTCGATTCGCAAAGCGAACGGGAAGGGGATCAGTTGCCTGAAGGGATCGGAGCTTGGTTCTGCGACCATCGTGAAGTGCGTGCAGATCGTGCTTTGTTCTTCACCGATTACGCGCCGGAGAAGGGCAAGTTTCAACTGCGCTATCTGGCGCGTGTCATTGCTGAAGGGGACACCATCGCTCCACCTGCACGGATCGAGGCGATGTATGAGCCGAACAAATACGGTCTTAGCCCGAGTCAACGCCTGCGCACACTTCCCTCCGGCGCGGGGCAGGTGGCAGGAAAATAAGCTCACTTACGAGAATTTGAGCAGCCGAGTTTCATCAAGCTCGGCTGCTTTGTGAAATAGGGATGCGACAAAAGTCCTGCAATGAACGTGCTATTGTGCGTTCATTCTGGACAGCACCCATCGTTTCATCTCCAATGCTGCCCGCATGAACTGGAAAGCCATCCTCCCCGCCCTTGTTTGCCTTTTGGGCGCAGCTCCCCTCCCTGCTCAGGAGGTTTCCGCGCCGACCCCAGCCGCGGAAAAAACCATGTTTGAATTCAAAGAGGGGGATCGGCTCGTCCTCCTTGGCAATACGGTCATCGAACGTGAGCAGCGCTACGGCACCTTTGAGCCCCGGCTGGCACTGGCTCTTGGAGAAACAAAAATCACGGTGCGCAATCTCGCCTGGAGTGGCGACACTGTCTTTGGCCACGCCCGATCCTACTTTGGCCCTCCTCAAGAGGGGCTGGATCGTCTCTCCCAACATCTGCAATTGCTGAAACCTACGGTCATGCTTCTTTGCTATGGCTCAGAACTCGCTCACGAGCGCTTGGTCGGCCTGCCTGATTTCCTCACGGGCTATCGCAACTTGCTCGACCTCATTCGCAAACAAGCTCCGGGTGTTCGCATCATCATTGCCACCCCACCTCCGCTTGAAACACTGCCTCCACCCCTCCCGGATCAAACCGATGCAAACAAGCGTCTTTCCAGCCTCCGCGATGCGTTGAGAAAGTTTGCAGGTTCCCAGCAGGCCTATTTCATCGATTGGTTTGAACTCATGGGGGGAGTTCCAAAACCTGGCCGAACAGCACAAGCGCTCACGGAAAATGGGCTTCATTACACCCAGCTTGGTTATGAAAAACTCAGCACGCAGCTGATTACCGGGCTCGGCCTCACACCGCCTTCTCTAGCCAGTGCTGAGCTGGAGCCGATCCGGAAGCAAGTGTTGAAAAAGGATGAACTTTTCTTCAACCGCTGGCGCCCCCAGAACGAGACTTATCTCTTTGGTTTCAGGAAGCACGAGCAGGGGCAAAATGCCAAGGAAATCCCCATGTTCGACCCGCTCATCGATGAAGTCGATGCTCAGATTCAAGCTGCTAAAACGGCGCTGTTAGCCAGTAAAAAGACGCTCTGAGAATGAACCAAAAGGTTGTTTCATGAACCATGAAACAACCTGGATCGAACTCTGAAGTTAAGAAATTGTAAGGCCTATTTGAGCTTGGGTTCCTTCAATTGATGGATGAGATACTCGTGCGTTTGTGGGTATTTCACATTGGATGCACCTGGATAAACAAGCTCACATGGGACACCCACGCTTTGGCACTTCTCCTGAAGCTTGACGCCAAAGTTTGATGTGTGAGTGGGGTCCTTTTGCTCCTGACCCATTGCGGGTGGGGCATTGTAATAAAGGTGAATCGGAGGGTCATCTGATGTGACCAGCGCATAGGGCGAATACTCTTGAATCCATGGCAAGATGCTTTCTCGCCCCGCCAAAAAAGCCGTGAATTGGGAATCGCGTTGTTTCGGATCGGTGGAGATAAAGCCAAAGGCATGGCCACCGTAGCGGCTGTTGGGGGTCCACTCCTTCATTTGCTGCGGGTCGAGCGTGGTTTGGGCTCCCATCACCCCTGCGCACCAGAGACGAGTGGATTCCCGTGAAATGGGGTC
>JAIXVB010000212.1 GCA_027483245.1 Verrucomicrobiaceae bacterium
CCAGACCACCGAAAAGGTGCTGGAATGGATGGGCGTCTCCAAAGAGGATGCAAAGGAGATCGCAGAATCACGAGAGAAGTTGGAGCGTTTTGAAAAACTGATGCAAGGCGAAAAGGGCGAACATGTGCCGAAGGACTTTAAGGTGACGGTCAGAGATGCTGCTCTGATGGCCAAGAATGAATCCGTTTACAAACAGTTCACGCACAAGGCTGAAGCCCCCAAAGAGTCCCCAAGTGGACCCCGTGTTGGATGATTGCTCAGCGAGCTCATAGGCTCACGTTTCGAGATCACCGAACACGACGGCGAAGCAAGACGAAAAGTCCGAAGCAAAGCAGTAAGACGCGACTTGGTTCAGGCACGATGAGGACCGTGGAGATGCTGCCGCTGGTGATGAACGCGGAGATGTCCCAACCATAACCTGAACCCGCGATGTCTGGCAGGTCAAATCCTAGCATGTCATCGCCATTGCCCAAGAGGTAACCGTTGTAAGAGCTGGCGGAATAACGGCTGTCGAAACCCACGGTGGTCAAATTTGCCCAATCGAGAAGGTCAAAGGTTTCGACAGAGTTCGGCACAAAACCCACGGCAGTAACGATGAGATTTCCATCGAAGTTTAGTGTGCCCGCAGAGAGGCCATCAAAGTTCAGACGATCGCTGCTGCCACCTGGATTGATCCCAAGGAAAGTCGTGCTTCCCTCTTGGAAATCAAAGCTGCCACTGCCTGAAGTCGGCGAGAAAGTCAGCGTGCCGTAGTCGCCCTGGGCGATACCATCGCCTGCATAGACACTGCTGCCGCTCTCAGCGGTGAAGCCGCTTCCCGCAACTCGGCCCGTGCCAAGAATGGCACCACTGCTCAGCACCGTGACAGCTCCAAAACCGGTCTGGCCGGTGCTAGCCAGACTAAGCCTACCTCCATTGATGCTCGTCGCACCGGTATAAGTATTCACGCCGGTGAGATGAAGTCTACCCGCCCCCGTTTTGATCAGGCTACTGACCCCGGTCCCTGCCCCCCCAGTGCCAGCATTGTTCACGATGTTTGAACTGATGAGAAGATCGATTCCGGATGCGGTAGTGCCGGATGCCACCGTGAAAGTGGAATTGCTAAAAGGCATGCCCAAGGTGCCCACACTGATGACCGAAGTCACAGAAGAGGCGACTGTCGTGACATTGCTCGAACCCGCCCCATTATTGCGGAGGTCAAATTTGCTGCCAGCCATGCCTTCAACGCTGCCTCCAGTCAGTGTGATCGTGGAGGAAGTGATGGAATTGTTGCCTGTGTTCTGAATGTCCAATGTGCCGCCATTCAAGGCCAGGGTGGTGATGCGGAAGTTTTGGGAGTTGCCAAGGCCATTCGCAGCGCTGACTCGAACAATTGCCCCTGCGTTCACCGTGAGTGCGCCGCGGATGGCACCAGTGCTACCGCCTATGGCGAGATCAAGAGTGCCCCCATTGACCGTGGTGCCACCAGTAAAGGTGTTGAGAGCAGTCAATCTCAGCGTGCCCGTCCCGAGCTTGCGCAAACCCAGCGTGTCCGTCGTGGCACCCGCGACATGATTGGCCAAGACGCTGTCGTAAATGAAGAGACCATCGATCGCGTTGGTGGTATCAAGACCCATGATCGAGCCATTGCGGAAACCTTGCGTCGCAGAAGCGCCACTGGCCACATTGGTCAGTGATTGAAGCATGTTGATGTCTAAAGCAGTAAACTCATTCACACCCCCGACATTGAAGGCGGCGACGGCTCCGCTGTTGATCGTGAGATTGGTGTCAGTCCAGAAGTTCGTGTTGCTATTGTAGAGTGATGTTGGATTGGCGAATTGCAGGACACCGCCCGTGATATAAGTCGTCCCTTGGTAGGTGTTCGAACCGGATAACAGCAACGTTCGGTTCCCCACTTTCGTTAAGTTGCCCGTCCCTGAAAGCCCACCAGAGTAAAGCGTATCGGTGTTGTTTCCGCCCACCGTCAGGGTGACCGCAGCGGGGACTCCTGCATTGTCCGTCAAAGAGAGGTCACTCGTGCCCTTCAGCCCCCCTAGAGTGAATGCACCACTGGTGACTGTACTGTCGAAAACGAGCGTGCCACCGTTGAGATTGAGGGTGCTGGATTGCAGAGCTTGAGTGCTAGCAAGGTTGAGAGTGCCTTCATTGAGATTTGTGTCTCCCGTGAAAGTATTCACCCCCGAAAGCTGAAGGGTGCCGCTGCCGACTTTCGTCAGACTGCTGGTGCCACTTCCAGCTCCACCTGTGCCAGCACTATTGACGATGTTGGAGCTGATGAGCAAATCAACGCCAGAGGTTGTGGTGCCCGAAGCCACGGTGAAAGATGTGTTGTTACCCGGCATGCCCAACGTCCCCACGCTGATGATGGAGGGTGTTGAAGAGGCATTCGTGTTGACGCCGGTCGGACCTGCACCGTTGTCGCGCAGATCCAGTTTGCTGCCTGCCATGCCACGAATGATTCCGCCCGTCAGATAGATCTGAGCGGAGGTGATGGAGTTGCTGCCCGTGTTCTGAAAATCGAGGATGCCGCCATTCAACGTTGTGGTGGTGATACGGAAATTTTGCGTATTACCGAGACCGTTGACCGCACTGACTTTCACCGTGCCACCAGTGTTCACGGTGAGCACGCCACGAATCGCGCCTGTGCCACCGCCGACACCGAGATCCAGCATGCCAGCATTGACGATCGTGCCGCCTGAGTAGCTGCTCAGACCCGTCAACTGAAGAGTCCCATTCCCTGCTTTGATCAAGGTATTCACACCCGTTCCACTCCCACCCGAGCCTGCGTTGCTGACGATGACGGAACTGATCAGCAGATCGACCCCTGATGCGGTCGTGCCCGAAGCCACAGTGAAGGTGGCGTTGTTGAAAGGCATGCCCAAGGTACCCACACTGATAACCGAGGTGCTCGAAGACGCATTCGTGGTGACATTGGCGAAACCTGCGCCGTTGTTGCGAAGATCAAATTTGCTGCCTGTCATCCCTGTGATGCTAGCGCCAACCAGGGTAATAGTGGCGGATGTGATCGAGTTGTTTCCATCGTTCTGAATGTCAAGCGTGCCGCCATTGAGAGTGATGTTGCCCACTCGCAGATTCTGCGAGGTACCGAGAGCATTGGCCGCGCTGACTTTGACTGTTGCACCTGAGTTGACAACCAAAGTGCCACGAATCGCACCTGACGCACCGCCAATCGCGAGATCAAGTGTGCCCCCCTGGACGGTCGTGCCGCCCGTGTAGGTATTGATGGCGGTCAGCTGCAACGTGCCCGTGCCGAGTTTGCGCAGACCCAGCGTATCCATGGTGGCACCGACCACGTGATTCGCCAACACATTGCCATACGTGAAAAGACCTCCGACTGCATTTGTGGTATCGAGACCCAGGATCGCGCCATTGAGGAAACCTTGGCTCGCTGAAACTCCGCTGGCCACATTGGTGAGTGCTTGTAGGGCGTTAATGTCTGAGGCTGTGAACTCTCCTGCACCACCGACATTAAAGGCTGCAACAGCGCCGCTACTAACGGTTAAATTGGCCGCTGTCCAAGAGGCTTGGGTGTTGTTGTAGAGGGAGGTCTGTTTGGCAAACTGCAAAACGCCAGCGGCCACAGAAGTAGCCCCCGTGTAGCTGTTCGTTCCTGACAACTTCAACGTGCCTGCTCCAGCTTTACTCAGGCTGCTGACACCCGCTCCACTGCCACCAGCGCCTGCATTGTTGACGATGTTGGAACTGATCAGCAGATCGATCCCTGTTGCTGTGCTACCAGAAGCAACCGTGAAAACGCTATTGTTGTTCGGCATGCCCAACGTTCCAACGCTAATGACCGAGGTGGTTGCCGACGCATTGGTCGTGACACTGGTAAAAGCGCCGACACCATTGTATCGCAAATCGAATTTACTCCCCGTCATACCAGTGAGGCTTCCTCCTACCAACGTAATCGTTGAAGCGGTGATGGAGTTGTTACCCGTGTTCTGAATGTCCAAAGTGCCACCATTCAGCATCGTATTGGTGACCCGAAAGTTTTGTGTGCTGCCCAAACCATTGACCGCACTGACTTTGACCGTAGCACCTGAGTTCACCGTCAATGCACCGCGAATAGCCCCCGTGCCACCTCCGACCGCGAGATCAAGGAGACCGCCATTGACGATGGTGCCGCCTGAGAAGGTGTTGAGCGCAGACAATTGCAAGATGCCATCCCCCGCTTTGATCAGTCCGGCTGTTCCAGCGATCAGGGAAGAAATGTTCGCACTGACATTTGCTGCCGTCGTGATCGTCGGTGCGATACCACCAAGCGTCAGCGTGTTGGTGGCAATCGTATAACCCGTTGCATTGAATGTTAGACTTTGTGCCGTGATTCCCTCAGCGACGAGGTTAATCGTGCCAACGCCAGTCGCCCCAAAGATCGCCTCATCAAGCGTAGCATTGTTCCAAGCCGTTCCGTCCCAGTTGGCTGCGGTTACAGTATCCCAGCTGCCACCATTCACCCCAGTCCAAGTCAGCGGCGCTGCGGACAACGAAGACTGAATCAAAAGCATCCACAAGAAGATGTGGCAAATTCGACTTTGGCAATGAGCCTCTACTACTGACCGCGTCTGGGTTTTCATCACGAGGACGGGTCAAAGCAACCTGTGTTCCGAGGGTTGGTGACAATTTATGAATTTCTTCACCATCTAGTCTGAAAAACCGACCCGTTTGAACTCATAGTAACTGCGACTCTTGAAAGCCTCTGGATTTAAGCAATGAGACCCTTGAGGCAGGATCTCTGCAGCATCAGACCTACAAGTCCCAGAAATTTCAACAAAGCCCTCGAAGGTTCAGGAACGATGAACGTGGTGGAGATGACGCCAATGGCGATGAAGGCGGAAACATCCCAAGCGTAACCGAAACACGGATTTCGTGGCTACGACTCAATCAGTGATCGCCATAGGATGGATTGTTTCAACGAAAGCTAAGTTGGCCGTGAAATTTGTCCCATGAAGCAGATTAAAGTCTACACCGAAGAAGGCTCATAGCTTGGATCCAGAGTGTTAGATTGGCATTGAACTCCAACGCGGCCTTGCAGATGCGATCGAACTCAGTGGATCGCTGAGCCCACCTGAACTCGAGACAAGACCGATCTGCTGTCCTGTTCGAAGCTAAAACCGCAAAGCCCAAAGTCGCTGCTAGTAACGACTCAAGAAAGAAAAATGAAAATCAAGATAGACACAGCCATCGTACACTCACGTCGGATACGGTGAATATGCGGTCAATTTCATAGAGGAGCCCGCAAATCGGCAGCTGCCGTTTCGATGGGGCCCGCACTACCCGATTCGATTCGTTAAGTTCTTGACGACTGGTCTGAAAAACCGACCGGTTAGGCCCATGAAGATCATCCAGCGCCAGAGCCTCATTGAGATCACCGCGACACATCTTCGAGAAGGATTTCGTGAGGGTCGCTGGCGAGGACACCTCCCTGGTGTGCGGCGCTTGTCTGAAGAACTAGCAGTGTCAAAAGACACCCTTCGCGCCGCCCTCAAGATATTGGAAAACGATGGCACACTGCAACCGCAAGGAGCTGGCAAGAGCCGCATAATAACCTCTCGTCGCAGCAAGCATAAGCGCATCTTGCGCATCGCCCTTCTTATTCCGATACCGCTTCTGCAGGATAACGCACACTCACAGAGACTAATTCTAACAATCAAAAGCAACATCGAGCACGAAGGCCATGTGTGCGTCATTGTTGACCAAGTCGAACACCAAAAGAGCAGCTCCATGCGTCGCGTGGCCAAGCTGGTGACAGAGACAGCAGCAGACGCCTGGCTCATTTATGCCGGCTCGCGAGAATTGCTTGAATGGTTCATCGCCAAATCCATTCCTATGTTCGCACTCGGCGGACGTTTACAAAACCTACCTCTGGCCAGCTCACGCACAGATCTCGTTCAGGCCATGAATGATTGCATTGACGCCTTGGTCGCACTGGGACATCGGCGCATCGTTCTGATCGCGCCAAAAATGTGGCGGCTGCCCACGCCCAATGTCACTTCGAGCGCCTTGTTAGCTCGCCTGATTCATCACGGCATCCCGGGCACGATTTACAACATCCCCGATTGGGAAGAAACCTCTGAGGGGTTGGAAAGCCTGATGGATGCGCTGTTCTTTGCCACCCCCCCGACAGCGCTTTTGTTTGCTGAACCCTCTTACTGCGTGGCCGCTCGAACCATGCTGGCCGAACGTGGCCTGCATGTGCCTCGGGATTACTCATTGGTGAATCTTTTGCCCGATCCCGTTTTCAACCTTCAAAGTTCCGCATTGACTCAATTTGACTGGCCTCAAGATGCGCATGTTCACCGCATTCTGCGCTGGATCAAAGCCATCCTGGCGGGCCAAGAGGATCGCTTGGAGTTTGTAGCCTATGCCAAATTCATGCCGGGTGAGACGATCGCCCCCGTGAAGAGTTCGTGCAAATTGGAGATTGCGCCTTCGTGAGGCGGCACGGTAATATCCTCTCGATTTGACACAGACATCACTGTGTTGATGCAGGTGCACTTGAACCCCGAAAATGCCATGCGCGACGGTTTCACTGATAATCCTGTCCATCCGGCCAAGCCACCCTCACGTTGGGGGCCTCTGTTCATCGGTTTGGTGCTCGGCGCAGCATTGATCGGAGCGGCCTGGTATGTGACCCAGGTCAATCCTTCCTTGCTGAAACCCCAGGCGACGTCTGAGCAAACCATGACCGCCGTGAGCGAGGAGACGCCGGTTGAAATTCTTCATCAGGGCCTGCCTCTCACCCCTTTCGAAAAAGGCTTTCTGCCGACTGATGAAGCCATCGAATCCATCAAGATCACGCTGGGAGTCGGCACGGAAGGCACCGAACTCAACGAACCCGTGGATGTGCATCTGGGACTTGGTTTTCCGCTGCGATTGTTTCCGCTGGGGGGTGAAAGACGTGAGCCTTCCTTCGCCGCATTTTCACATCGCTCCTCACTTGCGGGAGGTTCTCAAACCATTCAACCCGGGCAAATGGCGACGTTTGAGTTCTCGACCAAAGAGACCGACATCGGGCAAGACAACTTGCGCACGACCAAGCAACTTTTGGGCGAGGTGAAGTGTGGGGATTTACAACGCATTGGGTTTGCCTCTCAGGGGCGCAGCGACTGGGTCCTGGCGGGTTATCGGATTGAGGTCAATGGAAAGCTCTTTGCTGCCAACGGACTGGTCAATTCGCGTGTTCAAGACCAACTCTCGATCCATCGTGAAGGCCTGCTGAAGATTTTGCCTGAATACGAGGCGCGCTCCAAACAAGCGACTCTCACAGAGGCTGAACAGGCTGCCTTTAAAGCGCAGCACCTCAGGGTCCGTGAATTGAGCGGACGCATCACGGGAGCAGTGCCGTGGTTTGAAGAAACGAGCCCAAATCTGCAACCTCCCGCCCTCATGGGAACTCCGATTCAGGCTCTTCGCGTTACCTTAACCACAAGCAGCGGCGCTCAGACGGGCACCCGCAACCCGCTTTATCTCCAGGTGGGTTCACAAAAATTTCTCCTCACTTCGGAAGCAGACGCTCTGAGTGATGACCCCACGCCGCAGATCTTTGATTTGGCGGGCTTTGAATTGGCGCTCAATCCACTCACACGTGAATCCCTGGCCTTACCGGGCATCGGTCTGCTAGGCAGCGGCACACTCGACAGTAAGGTCCCCGATCGTGCGCAACTTCAACGGGTGGTGATCGAGGCAGAGGGCCAGCTCCTTTATGACAGCCAGCTCAACCCCGATGACCTGAAGACTCTGCCCGCCCTGTGGCTCACACCCGTGGCGCATTTCGATGAGAAGGGAGCTGTGGTGAATGCAACCCTTAGCGAAAGCGAGGTGCCGTTGTGGAAGTCCGGCATGAAGCTCAAGGCCGCTCCCATCACACCCTTGCCAGAAATGCCACCGCCCATCGTTGGCCCTGCCGTTCAGTTGCCCCCACCTCCTCTGTTACCGCCCCTGCGCCGTGTTTACATCGGCGGTTATCCTCCGCCAGGCAGTGGCGTGTTGGGTCTATTGGATGTCATTGCACACCTTTTGTTACCGCTGCCACCACCTGCGGCACCTTTGATCAGTGGCGTTCGCATCAGTCCTGTCACGGCGATTGTCTGCGATGGTGATCCTGTGATGGTGAATTGGACGGTCGGGGGCGACACCTCACAGATTGCTTCCTGGCGCGTCGACCTCTTTGCGGTTCTGCCGCACAAAGCCGTGCCGGTTCTGATCACCCCACTGACGACTAAACTCGCCGTGCCGCCCGGTGCCACCAGCGTGGTGATGCCACCGATTGTTCGAGCCAATGTCGCCGCTCTGCTCACTGGGGCCGAGGCCTTGTATCTGCATGTGCAACCCCGAGTGACCGCGATTGGCCCACTGGGGCATGTCATCACGGCCGCCAATGGCTCCTTGCTGCCTCTGTTCCCCACAGGCACGACCACCGCTTCCGTCGGACTGCGACGCGGCGGCATCCGCCCTCCGATCAGCCCTGGCAATGCCCCCGCGCCGAGCTTTCAGATCACGCCTCCACTTCCCGCGCTTCCCCTGCCCTGGGCAGGCCTGCCGCTGGCGGACCCCTTGGCGATTCGCAATGCCTGGAGTCTAACCACTGAACATGGCAGCCATTTCGGGCTCCTCTTTGCCAGTCATGAAAACATTCCCGGAGCGATCATCCTTCCTGCCTGGAGCACCGCCGCGCGACACACTGGCGATGACTCCGAAACCCTGACAATTCGCTTTGAGGGCCTCGTGCCCATGCCCGCCGCTGCCCATGGATTCCGTGCCATCGCACATGTCGGTTTCGTCGGCGGCTCCGCACCTGCGACCACGGGCAAGATCCAAGCACGTGCTGAACTCAGCAGTGGTCCCATCCGGCGCAATCTCGCTGGAGCTGTCATGCCCTTCCCCTTCGGCGCACAGCCGTTCTTCACGCTCCAGACTGCCATCTCCCCCCTGCCCTTGTCGAAAGCCACACCGCTCACGCTGATCGACATTCCCCTGCGCTTTGATCGCATGGCCGCAAATAACTTCGTCGCCTACCCACTCGATCCAGTCAACGCA
>JAIXVB010000302.1 GCA_027483245.1 Verrucomicrobiaceae bacterium
ATCATCCCGACCATGCTCGGGCTGACGCTGTTGGTCTTCGCAATCACCCGCTTTGTGCCCGGTGGCCCGATGGAACGCGCCATGATGCAGATCCGCATGGCCAGTTCGGATGGGCATTCACGCGGTGGTCCAGGGGCGGGCAGCTCCACCCTTTCCGAGGAGCAGCTCGGCCAGCTCAAGGCCTTTTACGGTTTCGACAAACCCTGGCCTCTCGCCTATGCGGATTGGTTGGGAAAAGTCTGCACGGGGGATCTGGGCACCTCGACGCGTTACATGGAGCCAGTGTGGGATTTGATCGCTGAGCGCCTGCCTGTCTCGACTTACTTCGGCCTCATGACTTTTCTGCTCAGTTACAGCATCTGCATTCCACTCGGTGTGCTGAAGGCGCTGCGACATCAGCGCCCGATCGACACCTGGTCTTCGGTGTTCATCTTTGCCGGTTATGCCATTCCTTCCTTTGCCCTCGGCGCTCTGCTGGTCGTTTTTATGGCCGCGCGTTGGCAGTGGTTCCCCACCGGCGGTTTCACCAGCGATGAGTTTGAGGACCTGTCGCTGATCGGCAAGGCGCTGGATATTCTCCATCACACCGCCCTGCCGCTGATCTGTTATCTCATCGGTTCCTTCGCCTTCCTGACCATGATGAAAAAGAACAGCCTGCTGGACAATCTGGCCGCGGACTACATCCGCACCGCGGTGGGAAAAGGCTGCGACTTTGGCCAAGCCGTGCGTCGTCATGCGCTGCGGAATTCGTTCATCCCCATCGCCACGTCGTTGGGGCACAATCTCACCCTCTTCATCGCGGGTTCCTTCCTCATCGAGTCCATCTTTGACATCGATGGTTTTGGCCTGCTCGGTTACCAGTCGCTGCTGGACCGTGATTATCCGGTGGTCATGGGAGAGCTGGTCATCGTGGGCCTGCTCACCCTGCTGGGAAACATCCTCTCCGACTTCCTCGTCGCGCTGACGGATCCGCGCGTGAGATTTGAGTGATTCACCATGTTCCGCGTCAATCCACTCACCGCCAAAAAATGGCAGCGCTTCCGAGCTTTGAAGCGCGGTTGGTGGTCGTTTGTTTTTCTCACCCTGCTGTGTGTGCTGGCCGTGTTTGCGGAGCTGTGGATCAACAAACGTGCGATCGTCGTGAGTTATGAGGGAAGCTGGCACTTCCCCACCTACACGGGCTTCAAATCCGGCAAGTCCTTCGGGCTCGATTACGATTACGAGGTCAATTACCGCGAGCTGCAAAGCAAGTGGCGGGCTGAGGGGTCGAAGAACTGGATGATCATGCCGCTGATCCCCTGGGATGCTTATCAAAATGACTTCCGTGACGATGTGCAGCATCCACAGCCTCCCGATGCCGAGCGTGGCCATTGGCTGGGCACGGACAAGATCGGCCGAGACATTGCGGCCCGGCTTTTTTATGGCTTCCGAGTGAACATGATCTTCGCCCTCTCCTATGCGGTTGGGGTTTATCTGCTGGGCATCGTCGCGGGCTGCACCATGGGTTACACAGGTGGCAAAACAGATCTCTACGGCCAGCGAGTCACGGAGATTTGGTCGCTCATCCCCTTCCTCTACATGGTGATGATTGCCATCTCATTGCTGCCCGCCGACATGAAGATCTTTCAGCGCATCGTCATCCTGCTGGTCATCATGATCGTGTTCTCCTGGACCGGTCTGGCCACTTACCTGCGCACAGTCACGCTGAAGGAAAAATCACGCGACTATGTGGCAGCGGCCAGCCTGCTTGGCGCCTCAAACACGCGCATGATCTTCCGCCATGTGTTGCCAAACACCTTGTCCACCCTGGTCACCTTCTTGCCCTTCACCATCATGAGCAGCATCAGCGCGCTCAATGCGCTGGACTACCTCGCCTTTGGCCTGCCACCGCCGACGCCAAGCTGGGGGGACATGTTGCATGAGGGCGTGGGTCAGCTCGGCTCTCCCTGGATCGTTCTTTCCGCATTCACCGCCATCACCGTCGTATTGCTTCTCGTCGCTTTCATTGGCGAGGCCATCCGCGATGCCTTTGATCCGAAAAAATTCACCACTTATCGATGATGAAACCCCGCCTCCTCCTCACCAGCCTCACGGCCTTCTTACTCGCCTCCTGCGGCGGTAAAAAGGACGTCAGCACGAATCAGGACATCACGCCTGAAGTGCAGAAATTTTACGCCGAAACCAAGAATGAAAAAGGCGCGCCATTGTTCGTCACCAAGACCCTCGCTGATCTTCCCGCCGATCTGAAATGGGAAGACGGCAGTGAGCAGAAGGAGTTTGGTTCACCCGACGCGAAGAAAGGCGGCACGTATCGCTTCTTCCTCACCGATTACCCGCGCACGCTGCGTCACATCGGCCCAGACGCGAACAACGAGATCCGCGATTACGTGCTCGATACGGTGTATCTGAAGATGCTCGGTCGCCACCCCGATACCCTGGAGCCCATCCCCGCTTGTGCCAAAGAATGGGCGCGTGCTGCGGACAAAAAGACCTTCTTTTTCCGCCTCGATCCCGATGCGCGTTTCTCCGATGGCGAGCCTGTCCGTGCGGACAATTTTTTCTTCAGCTTCTTCTACTATCGATACGCGCCGAATCAGGCCTCGTATTACCACGACTTCTTCACCAAGAAGTATGAAAACATCACCAAGTATGATGACCTGACGCTCTCCATCACGGTCGCTTCGGCCAAACCGGATGCCATCGAGTATGCAGGCTCCGTGCAGCCCACTCCCATCGCCTTTCACAAGCAGATGGGGCCGGATTATTTGCAGGCTTACAATTGGAAATTCATCCCGACCACGGGGGCCTATGAGATCAAAGAAAGCGGTCTGAAAAAAGGTCAGTCGGTGACCCTGACACGCATCAAAGACTGGTGGGCCAAGGACAAAAAGTTCTATCGTCAGCAATACAATCCCGACCGTGTGGTGCTGGATGTCATTCGTGATCCTGAAAAGGCCCTGGAAGTCTTCCGCCGGGGTGACTTGGATGCGTTCCGCCTCAATCTGCCTGAGCGCTGGCACAAGAATTTCGCCGACAATGATCCTCTCGTGGCAAAGGGCTACTTGCACAAAGCCACTTTCTTTAACCAAGTCCCCCGCCCCACGTATGGCCTCTGGCTCAACACCTCCAAGCCGCTGCTCAACAATCGAGACGTGCGTGAAGGTCTGCACTTCGCCTGCAATTGGGATGTTGTCATCCAACAGATCTTTTATGGAGACTATGTGCGGCTGAATTTGGCAGAAGATGGCTTTGGTGAGTTCACCAATCCAGCTGTCAAAGCACGGCCCTTTGATCCGGCAAAAGCCACGGAGTTTTTTGCCAAAGCAGGCTTCACGGAGCGTGGCTCGGATGGCATCTTCAAGAATGCCAAAGGTGAGCGTCTCTCCTTCACCATCACGAACAGTTACAAGGTGCTGGAGTCAGCCCTCGTGGTGATCAAAGAAGAGGCACGCAAATCGGGTGTCGAATTCAATGTCGAGACCCCCGAAAACACGGCAGGCTGGAAGAAATTCAATGAGAAGAAACACGACATCGCCTTCACAGCCTTCAATGTCAGCGTCGAACTCTACCCACGCTTCTGGGAAGATTGGCACAGCGTCAATGCCTATGAAAAGGATGGCAAACTCAAGCCAGACACGAACAACTTCTGCGTGTTTAGCGACAAGCAAATGGACACCTGGATCGACCAGTATGACAAGAGTGAGGACATGCAGGAGATGAAGGATCTGGCCTGGAAGATGGAGCAGCGGCTGCATGATGAAGCGGTCTTTGTTCCAGGTTTCAAAGCTCCTTGGTATCGCACAGGTCATTGGCGCTGGATGAAGTTCCCTGCGCATTTCGATGCGCGCACCGCTCGTGACTTTGAAGAAAACTGGCTGTTCTGGATCGATGAAGACGAGCGCAAAGCGACTCAGGAAGCGATGAAGTCTGGCAAGACCTTTGAGAAGTCCGTGAAGGACTACGATCAGTGGCGCGAGAAGTAATTTTGCCGATGTCTGAGCCCCTCCTCCAGGTCGAAAATCTCGTGACTGCTTTCCAGACGGACAGCGGTCTGCTCACGGCTGTGGATGGGGTCAGTTGGTCTGTGGAAAAGGGCAAAACGCTGGGCATCGTCGGGGAGTCGGGCTGTGGCAAAAGTGTCACGGCCTTTTCCATCAACCGCCTGCTGCCTCAGCCTCACGGACGCATCCTCGGCGGGCGCATTGTGTTTGCCGGTCGTGATCTCGTGACGCTCCCCGATGAAGAGTTGCGCAAGGTGCGCGGCAAAGAGATCGGCATCATTTTTCAGGAGCCGATGACCGCGCTGAATCCCGTGCAGCGCATCGGTCAACAGCTTGTCGAAGCCGTGCTGCTGCATGACGCCATCAGCTATCAGGCTGCGGAGGCTCGAGTGATCGAAATGCTCGAGCGCGTGCGCATCCCAGCGGCGAATACGCGCATCCACGAATACCCGCATCAGCTCAGTGGCGGCATGAGACAGCGTGTGATGATCGCCATGGCGTTGATTCACAAACCGAAGCTGCTCATCGCCGATGAACCCACCACGGCCCTGGATGTCACCGTGCAGGCGCAGATCCTCGAACTCATCGCCGACCTGCAAAAAGAAATGGGCATGGCCGTGGTGCTCATCACGCATGACCTCGGGGTCATTGCCGAGGTTTGTGATGAAGTGGCCGTCATGTATGCAGGCCGCATTGTCGAGCGCGCGAGTGTTTACGATCTCTTTGCCAAACCGCGTCATGCTTACACCCAAGGCCTGCTTGAAAGCATCCCTCGGCTCGACAGCAAACCCAAGACCAAGCTCAAAGCCATCCCGGGCAACGTCCCTGCGATCACGGATTTCAAACCCGGCTGCCGCTTTGCCGAGCGCTCCGGTCGTATTCACACTGAGGCTCATTTAGCCATCCGTCCAGCCTTCACCGAAATCGCGCCCGGTCATTGGGTGGAACACTGTCCCGTGTGTGTGGAATCGGGCATTGCAGAAACCCGCGATAAAGTTCATCCTGTTCAAGAATTCGAAACCGATGAAGACCCCCAAGTATCCCGCAGCCGAATTGCTCAAGATTCGTGGAAGGCAGCGCTTGCTGAGCTTGGACGAAGTCCGTGCCCAGATGGCCCGCC
>JAIXVB010000339.1 GCA_027483245.1 Verrucomicrobiaceae bacterium
AAAGGGTGTGGCACGAGCACGAGTCCACCCTGCGCATGGATTTCAGCGATCGTTTGATGGAGTTCGGTGGACCGGATGGGCTCTTGAAGAAAAAGGCCGATCAAATGACATTTGTTCGACAGAGTGCGCTCTTCTCCGATGAGAATTTGTGTGGTAGAACCGTTCTTCCGAAACCATTTCTGGAACTCAAACGCGCCTTCCGTGGTGTCATGATCCGTGATGGCTATGACGTCGAGCTTTTGCAGTCTCGCGGCTTTTAGCAGACCATCCGGCGTGATCATTCCATCACTCGATGCCGTGGTGTGGCAGTGCAACTCGGCACGAATGACGCGGGCAGTTTCTGACTTTAGCATACAACAACCCAAGTTACTCAACAGCAGCCATCAGCCGCAC
This sequence comes from Verrucomicrobiaceae bacterium, assembly GCA_027483245.1. Classification (GTDB taxonomy): domain Bacteria; phylum Verrucomicrobiota; class Verrucomicrobiia; order Verrucomicrobiales; family Verrucomicrobiaceae; genus Prosthecobacter. The sequence continues at coordinate 394 of JAIXVB010000339.1, forward strand.
TATTCAGCGCGCATTGCGACGAAAACGACGCAGCATGATGGTCAAGCCCGTGCAGGCAATGAGTAGAGCGCCGCTGGGCTCAGGAACCAGCCCAATGACGAGCACGTCCTGCCAGTTTCCTGGATCACCCTCGATACCTTGGAAGCTCGCCATGTAATATTGTTGCTCAGGCGTGTAAGTATCCCAGAAGCCACTGCCGAGTCCTTCCACATCATTCAAAATCGTCTGGAAATAAGCTGAGCGCGCAGCTCCGGTCGGATCCACATCTCCATCCCAATTGTCCACGAAATTACTCAAGTCGGAGAAGTCTGTCTGTGCTTCTTTGCCATACATCTCCGAGATGAAGTTCTGAACGGCAAAGATCGAGTTGTAAAACGTCGTGTTGTTATCGTAGAGCGCCGAGTTGCTATCCTGCTCAATGAAGCGACCTGAGGCCCCAGCCAGGGTGTCCCACGGCAAATAGTTATCCAACACATACTGCATCACCGCCACTTGACGTGGAATGACACTGGTCTGGTAACCTGGATTCGTGACGTTGAAGTATTCAAAACGCGTCGTGTTCTGCTCATCCCAACCATTGGTGAAGGAAAAAAGATTGGCCGTGTATTGTACACCATTCGCTGGATTGGGTGAACCATTCGGCTCGGCGCACATCCACCAGAAATCAATGCCATCAATGTTATAGACGCCTGCAAACCCATTGTCGTCAACACCTGTGACTGTGGCAGTTTGGGCATGACTCACGTTGGAAAAAACAAGTGCGAGAGCAAGAATGGCAAGTCTGAACTTCATATTTCAACTTTACTATAAAAATCATAATATTCTAGTATTTATTGATAATATTGTAAAGTTTTTAGAAGTGCCCATTTTAACCCTTCACGAAGGTCGGGTCTCGAGTTCCAGACAACCACCGCGCCCGCCAAGCCATCAGCGTGCGTTCCAGACGCGGCCCGACCAAAATCAGAACCATCAGCGTGGGAATGAAGAGTGCGATGAAATGAAACATAGGCTGATGTTCAATCCAGCGCGGCAGGTTGGGCCTCAGGTAATGGTCCAGAATCAACAGCAGCTGCATGTGAAGGATGTAGCAAGGAAAGCTGAACTGCCCCAACCAACGACAGACCGGACGCGACCACGAACGCTGGCTAAGATGCGCATGACGCCCCCCTGCCAAGAAGAGCATCAAACCTGGGATCGAACTCCAACTCACCAAATGAACAGCCCAACCAGGGTATTGGCGAAATTTCATGACCACCAGCAAACCCTCGGAGACAAAACAAAGAAGAATGGCCACGCACCAAACACGCCACGTGACACGAGCACCTGCGCCAGACCAGTGACCAGAAAGCCAAGCCCCACAGAGCCAGATCGGGAAAAGAACAGACAAGGTGAAAATGCCATCCACAGACGCGCTGGTCTCGAAGCGATGCAGCAGTTTCCACACCACCAGAATCCCCGCTGCAAGTAAGACCGAACCGACCAAACTTGCATACACAGCACGATCCACACGCCCACGAAGCAGCAACAACGCCGCTGGCCAGACGAGATAGTAGATCATCTCACAACTCAGACTCCATGAAGTCTCATAACCTGGGAAGCTGGTGGTGAGAATTTGCAGACTCAGCAGACTCGCTGCCAACTGACGGTGCGGAGTGTCATCTGGATAGCCCCCAAAGTCCTCGTGCAATCCCCAGGCAATCATGGCCAAGACAAGCCCGATTAAAAACAGCGGATAAATCCGAGTGACACGCGCCAGCAAATACCGACGCCATGAAAATGAGTTCTCTCGCACGCTGCGCACAATCGACTGCTGAATACACAACCCTGAGATCATGAAAAAGCACCACACCCAGAAGCCCCCGTGGCCAAAGCTCGCACGAGCCCAACGCCACCCCTCAGGGCTGGATAGCATCTCCCAACCAAACACATCTGCCACACTCAGATCGAAAGTGTGCGTCATCATCACCAGCAGAGCCGCGATGCCACGCACAGCATCGATCAGCAGTTCAGAGTCTTCATCAAGTCGGTGAGTCATGGAATTCAAAGCCTAACCTTAGGCTTTGCTAAGGTGTTGAAGTGACAGGTCGTGATCGGGGATTCGATGCCCTGTTCATCCAAAGCAAAGAGAGCATAATCATGAGATTCAAAAAACTGCGTGAGGCTGGCTGCATTAGCACTTGAGCATTCAATGTACACAACGGGTCTCACTTGATTGAAAAGAACCTCCGCATCTTGAAGGGCTAACAACTCAGCACCCTCGACATCGATTTTAACAAAGTCAGGTCGGCCCCAAAATTGCAGGAGCCAATCCAATGTGACGCTGACCACCTGCTTGATCATTTCAGTTTCACCCGACGATTCGTGGGACACGATTTTGAGATGATTTCTAGCATGCCCTCGCTTCGGGAGAATTAGATCCAAAATCCCCAATTGATTGGCAATAGCGGCGCAGAGAATGGAAACCTGTCCCGCCTCAGCTGGGAATTGTTGCAGCGTCCTGCTCTGGATGTGGGCATATTGGGGATCAGCCTCGAGTGAATAAACTTTGCCACGAGAACCCACTTTGATCGCCGAGCAAAAGGTGAGAATGCCGAGGTTGCTGCCGATGTCCCAAACCACATCCCCTTCCTTCACATACTGGCGAACCACCTGAATGATGTCACCTGCGGCAGGGATCAACCCCGGAGCGATCAACCTCAAGTCAGACCTTGTCGTAACATAGACTTTGGCACGCTTAAAATCCTCCGGAAGCCTCTTCCTGAAGAGGATTCGACCCGTTAGATAACGAACCAACTTAACGATGATGTCTCTCATGAGCGTCCATGATTTGATCGAACCCACTATCTCGGTCATCACCGGCCAACTTCACCTTCCAGATCCTTCAAGACCTGCAATAGATGTGACACGTTAACATGTAGATCAGCGAACATCTGCGAGCCCTTTGGACCTTCAACGTCGGTATCAACGACAGCCCAATGGTTCAGTGAACTGGCATCAGCGAGATCCATGTAAAGGGCGTTGAAATAAGCTTCC
>JAIXVB010000076.1 GCA_027483245.1 Verrucomicrobiaceae bacterium
ATGCCAAAGAGACCGCTTTCATGGATGAACGGGATCTGAATCCCAAAGAAACCCAGCACGATCGAAGCCAGATACACCAGGGCGATGCCACCCGTCGCGGCCACGATGCCGAGTTTAAAATTCTCCGTCGCACGAATCAGGCCCGTCGTGTAAGCCGCGAGCAGAGCGAGACAGGTGCCACCAGTGAGCAAAACAGCCTGGAGCACGATGCCCTGGAATTGCCGCTCATACATGGCCGAAAGACCGCCCAGAAACAAACCTTCCGCCAGTGCATAGAGGCTGCCCGTGATGGGAGACCAGGTGGGTTTGAAACTGGTGATCAGTGCCAAAATGAATCCTGCAATCGCCCCACCGAGCACCCAGGGCATACCGGTTCCGGGATTCGTATGGACCAGATTCCAGGTATAAAGGGCGGTGCCAAAGGTCAAAAAGAGCAGGAAACCGGTCTTATTGATGGTGCCCTGCAAGGTCATCGTCTGCCCAGTGGCAGCCGTGGGACTGAAAGTCGATTCATTCAGAAGAGGATTCGAAGTGCGCATGATGCCAGATATACGCACAAGCTCTCCACTGCCCACTGTTTTTCTTACCGAAAGGACATCTCTGCCCTCTCGGTAAGACGGAGTTCGCATCAGGCTTTTAACTCAGCCACGGCCTCATCGAAGGCCTCAGCCAGGACCGCGATGCCTTCCTCAAGAGCCGCCAGCGGAATGGTCAGGGGCGGGCAAATTTTCACCGTCTGCCCCCAGGCCCCGACAGGAGCGAAGAAGAGCAGGCCTTTTTGATAACACAGCTCAATTACCCGATGCGCGAGATCGTGGTCAGGCTGCTTGGTGCCTGGTTTCACCGTTTGCAATCCCGCCACCAGCCCCGCGCAGGTGACATTGCCGATGTATTCGGGGTGCTTGGCCTGGATGGCCTTGCAGCCTGCGAGCAGAACCGGGCCGAGACGGGCGGCATTGCCAGTCAGATCTTCGTTGAGCAGCTTGCGAATGTTCGCCAGCGCCGCTGCACAGCAGACCGGATTGCCGCTGTGGGTGCTGGTCATCGATCCCGGCGGGAACTGATCCATGATGTCTTCACGACCAATCACCGCCGCCAGAGGCAGCGACGACGAGATGCCTTTGCCACAGCAAATCAGGTCAGGCACCACGCCGTAGTGTTCGAAAGCCCAAAACTTACCCGTCCGACCAAAACCCGACTGCACTTCATCAAAGGTCAGGACAACGTCGTGCTCGGTACACCAAGCGCGCAGTTTTTCAATGTATTCCACCGGCGCGAAGTCGGGGCCGACGCCTTGATAACTCTCCATGATGACCCCAGCGACTTGGCTGGGTTTCATGCCGCTCTGTTCCACGGCGTTGAGAAAACCCTCGAAGCTGCTGTCACCTTCCCAATACCCATCTGGGAAAGGCACGTTGATGATGGCAGGGTCGGTGTTGACGATCCAAGTCTTCTGCCCGGCCAAACCACCGGCCTGCTGGCTCGCCAAAGTGCGCCCGTGATAACCACGATCAAAGCCGATGATGCCAATCTTCTCACGCCCGCCGACGCTGATGCCGTGAGCTCGGCTGAGTTTGATGGCGCACTCGGTGGCCTCACTGCCCGTACTGAGCAGGAAGACTTTTTTCAAAGGCTCCGGCGAGACACTGGCGATGAGTTCGCAGAGTTCCGGGCGCTCTTCGCTCGGAAAGACATAATTGTGAATCAGCCCGCTATTGACCTGATCAATGATCGCCTGCCGGACTTCCGGCACGCCATGACCGCAATTGGTCACCAGCACGCCACTGCTCCAGTCCAACCAACGATTGCCATACTTATCGAAGACAAAAATGTCCTCGGCACGATCCCAGACGATGGGCGGCATCCCGCGCATCGAGTAGGGCTCATACTTTCGACTGCGTTCCAGGTGCGGCAGAGAATCGGGATGAGGGACCGGCGTGCAGATGGTGCGGAACGGGGTGGCAACGTGCGGGACGTTTCTTGGAGTGGTGTCGTATTCTTTGCCCATGAGAGATTGGTTGGTTAGGACAACGACGACCTTGGCCAGCATCCTACACGCCAGCTACTCGCAAACTGGCGCAAGTGGGTATTTTTGTGACAGTGCCTTCACCGAGGCCGCTCGATCGTGTAACGCGGCTGCAAGAAGCCATCCGGATTTTCTGGCCAATACGCACCATCTTCAATCCACTCATGCAGCGCGCCGATGTCGCTGTCCGTCACGGTCATTTCCAAACGTGGCATGATCAGCGGATGCGTGCCCTCACGTGTCACGGCGCGGTAGAGCAGGCTCGCCTCAGGGTCACCAGGCACGATGAAGGCGCGGTCTCGCTTTCTCGGCACATAGACAGCGCTGCGTTGCACCAGCGAGAGACCTGCGGGTGGATTCGCCCCCTGATGACAGCGCAGACACTGCGTCTCCAGGATGGGTTTCACATAGGTCAAAAAGTAATCCCGCTCAGCCAGGGCGATCACTGGATTCTCGGGAGCCACGTCTGGCTTGCTGGCACAGGCGGCGAGAATGAGACAAACAGCGAGGGAGAGGACGATAGATTTCATCGAGAGAGAAATTAGCCACTAAACCGAATCCTGTGACGCATCACTTCTTCCACAGCAGAGCCAGAAAGAGTGGGAACTCCTTCCGTGCACGATTTTCAGCCCGTGCTCGCGGCCCGGGTTGGCTTTCTTTGTGCGAATACCATTCGCTGAGCCCAGCCATGGACAGGCCCGCTTTGAATCCTGAAGAAGTCAGCGTCTCGAGACTGCGATGAAAACTCACCGTGCTCTCGCTATCGGCCTTACCGGGATGCATTGTGATGGGGATGCCCAGCGTGCTGCTGTAGGCATCGACGCGGCGATACTGGATTTTACGCTCCTCTTCATTGCCCCAGCTGGACTGCCGAGGGATGCGAAAAGCCGGGTGATTCAGCACCCACAGCATGCGCCCGCCAGGTTTTAAAACCGCCGCTGTCGCCGCGATCACCGTGTCCAGGTGCTCCATGTTTTGCAGGCAAAGAATGGCCGAAGCGGCATCAAATTCCCCCAAGCCGCTCAACTCGGCGGCATCGCGATCATAATAACGGATTGGCGTGCGACTCGGGTAAGTCCGTGCTTTCGCGATCAAGGTCGGCGCGGCATCCACACCGGTGATCTGCGCGCCTTTGTCCGCCAGCGCTCGTGAGAAAACGCCCTGGCCACAGCCCAAATCGAGGATGCGCTCCCCTTTCTGCGGTTGCAGCAACGCCAACGCCTGAGGGATGACCACGGCCTGATAAAGCTCCGAGCCACGTTCCCCCAAGATGCGATCATACCAATCGGCTGATTTTTCCCAAGAGGTGCCGCCTTTGCTGCGATCCTCTCGAGGCTGAGATGTCCGTGGGCCTCCCGATTTCGGCGGCGTTCGGGAACCAGTCGGTTTGCGGTAAAAGTCGGAGCGCATGTCAGTCCACCAGCCTCAGGTTAAAAAAATGGTCGGGCCGGCGAGATTCGAACTCACGACCTCTTGCACCCCATGCAAGCGTTCTACCAGGCTGAACTACGGCCCGACCTTTTGGCGAGGCCTCATCGGCCCGGCTGGGAGTGCGATTTTGGCGATTCAGCTTCGCTTTGCAACTGAGATGTTGTTTGGGCGTCACATTAATCGCCACACGGTTGCTCCTTGGCAGGTGGCGAGGATCAGCGATGATGCGCTCAATGACCCTGCAAGACCTCGGCTGGAACGCCACCTTTGAGAAAGACTTCGCCCCTTTCCGCCTCCAAGGCTGGAAACCCGCGCGACTGCTCCGAGACAACAAGATCTCCTATGGGGCGCTCATGGTCGATGAAGAGGCCGATGACTTCGATGAACTCGAGGTCATCCTGAGTGGCAAAGTTTATCACGATGCCGAGACCGATGCCGCTCTGCCAGCGGTCGGGGATTGGGTCGCCCTGGATGTCGGCGCGGAAGGTCGTGAGTCCGTCATTCGTGCCCGCTTGCCACGGCAGACCTGTTTTTCGCGCAAGGCTCCCGGCGACACGGCTGAGGAGCAAGTCATCGCCGCCAATGTGAATGTGGTCGTCGTGGTCACCGATGCAGGCCCCGACTTCAGCCTGCGGCGGATGGAGCGCTACTTCGCCCTCATCGCCCGCAGTGGTGCGCGCCCGGTGGTGATCGTGAACAAAGCCGATCTTTTCACCGAAAAAGAAACCCGCGAGGCCGCTCAAGCCATCCAGGAACTCCAACCCGACGCGGCCATTCACATCACCAGTGTGAAAAAACGCAAAGGCCTGCGTGTCCTGCGCGATTACCTGAAAAAGGGCGTCACCGTCGCCTTCATCGGCTCCAGCGGCGTCGGTAAGTCGGCGATGATCAACTACATCCTTGGCGATGACTACCAATGGACGGATGAAGTCAATGAGGTCACCGGCAAAGGCCGCCACACTACGACCGCACGGGAGCTCATGATCCTGCCCAAAGGCGGCATCTTGGTGGACAATCCGGGCATCAAGGAAGTCCAGATGTGGACCGATGAGATCACTCTGCGAGAGCGCTTCTCTGACATCGATGCCCTGGCCACTCAGTGTCAGTTTCATGACTGCAAACACGGCACCGATCGCAACTGCGCCATCCGTCTCGCCGTGGAAGAAGGCCGCCTGGATGCCGCGCGTTACGAAGGCTATCTCAAACTCGAAGAGGAGATCATCAAACTGCGCGGCCGCCGTAAAAAACGCCAAATCACCGTCGAGCGTCGCAGCAAACGCGATACCAAAGTCAAAGCGCGCAATCACTCCGATCGCCGTGACATTGAGCGCAACCTGAAACCCCGTGCGCATCAGCACAGCGCCGAAGACTGAGCGATGGCTTTTCCCCCAGACTGAGCTTTCATCCCCCCAAATCATGCCCGACACGCCGGAATCCTCCCCCGATCTCTCCAAAGCCAAGGAGTCGCCTGCCAATCCCTCAACCACAAGCAGCCGCAAACCTCTTCTCGCCAATCAACCCGGTCCCGAAGACACCCCGACGCCTGCGAAAGCACGCGCCATCGTCACGGGCAAACCGAACATCAAGGTCGATAACAGCCGCCAACACAAGGTCAGCTGGACCGCGATGATCGTCATGTCTGTGATTCAGTTTGTCATCTTGGCCGGACTCACCGCCTGGGGCATCCACACCTACCGCACGGATCTCCTGCCACGCATGGGCAGCACCGCCCCAGCCATTGTTGCCGCAGATACCAAACCTTTGGAAGTCAGCCTGGATCAGGCCCGCGCCCAAATCTCTGCGCTTCAACGCCAGCTGGATGCCGGTCGGGAGGAGCGTGAAAAAACGCAAAGTCGCCTCCAAGAAATGGCCGACCGCATGGCCCTGGTCATCCAGCAGTCCTCTTTTGTGCCCAGCCCCGATGCCACCCGCGCCACCGATGCGGATGCCTCTCAGATCGCCGCAATGCTGCCCACCGTTTCCCCAGCGATGAGTGAGCTGATCCTGCTCAAAGAGCGCAACCGCCTCACCGACTACGCCGACAAGGCCATCGCCACCGGCAGTCGCGAATC
>JAIXVB010000534.1 GCA_027483245.1 Verrucomicrobiaceae bacterium
CACGTGGGTGATGAAGTCGTCATCATGGAAAGCGAGCGCGTGGTGAAGAAACTCAGCGAAGAGCGCCTCGAAGAAGCACGGCAGAAAAAACTGGCCGTGACCCGTCGCTCGACTCTGGAGTCCCTGTTCAACAGCATCGACGAAGGCAACAAAAAGACCCTCAAGCTCGTCGTGAAAACCGACGTCCAGGGCTCGGTCGAAGCCATCACCAAGTGCTTGGGCGACATCACCAGCGACAAGATCAATCAAAAGATCCTGCACTCCGATGTCGGTCCGATCACCGAGTCTGACGTGCTTCTTGCCTCCGGTTCAGACGCCATCATCATTGGCTTCAACACCAAGGTGGAAAACAAGGCGCTCACGGTCGCGAAGCGCGAAGGGGTGCAGATCAAACTTTACTCCATCATCTACGAATTGATCGACCAGGTGAAGGAAGCCATGACCGGCATGCTCGACCCGCTCACCCGCGAGAAGATCTTGGGTCACGCCAAGGTGAAGCAGGTCTTCAAGGTGAACCGTGGTTTCGTCGGTGGTTCTGTCGTCACCGATGGCCGCATCGACCGCAAGCAGCGCGCCCGTGTGCTGCGTGATGGTCAGGCCGTCTATGATGGCAGCATCGAGACGCTTCGTCGCTTCCACGATGAGGTGCCGGAAGTCCGCAACGGTCTCGAGTGCGGTATCAAACTCAACGGTTTCAGCGATTACGAAGAGAACGATGTGATCGAGTGCTACGAGCTGGAGAAATTCGCCCAAGCACTTTAACGAAAGACGAATGATGGGTGACGAAGCTGAGCTTCACGGCTTGGCCTTGTCACTGTTCCCCGGAAGCGGGATCATTCTACCGCCCCTCCTTATGTCCCAAAGAGTCCAACGAGTCAGTGAGCTGGTGAAGCGTGAGCTTAGCGCTGTGCTGGAGCGTCATTATCGCATGACGGATGCCATCCTCACTGTGCATGATGTCGTGGCGACGCCCGATTTGAAACAATGCTTTGCTTATGTCGGCGTGATCGGCATGGGGCGTGACCCTGAGACTCTGATTGAGAAGCTGAATAAGGAGCGTGGTTTCATTCAGAAAGAGGTGCACAAGCGTGTCGTCATGAAGCACTCACCGCAGATTTTTTTCCGCCTGGATCAGTCGGTCGAGCGTGGCGTGCGCATCTTGAATGCCATCGACAATCTGCCACCGCCCGCGGATCCGCTGCCGGAAGGTGAGAGCGATCCCAAGCTCGAAAAAGACGGTTTGTATCGCTGAGGTTTGCCGGAGAGGCGTGGTTCGTGCGGAAGTTTTTTCGTGGGTGAGGAAAAGCGAGAGGAGAAAAGGGTTGAGGGCGTTCTTTGAGCCTGAAACAATCCAAGGCTGAGATTTGAGTCTCACCCTTTGAGTTTCAGATCTTTTCGTCCCTCATGAATCCTTTCCTTCGCGCCCTTCCTTTGCTTTTGATGACTCAACTCCAAGCCACCGAAATTGTCGCCCATCGTGGATTCTCGGGACGTGCCCCTGAGAACACCGTGGCAGCCTTTCAATTGGCCTGGGATCATGGCACCGATGCCTGTGAACTGGATCTGTATCTGACAGCGGATCAGCAAATCGCGGTCCTCCATGACAAGGACACCCAACGCACGACGGGCGTGGCCAAGTTGGTGAAGGAATCGAGCTTGGCAGAGCTGCAAAAGCTGGATGCAGGCTCATGGAAAGCGGTGGCTTACAAAGGCGAACCGATCCCGACGTTAGCGCAATCCCTGGCGACTTTACCGCTGGGCAAGAAGCGCTTCTTTTTGGAAGTGAAATGTGGGCCGGAGGTGGTGCCCGTGCTGGCACAGCAACTCGAATCCTGGAAACCCCGCGCGGCTCAGCTGTGCATCATCGCCTTTGATCGTGCCGTGGCGCAGGAGTCCAAAAAAGCCATGCCCTGGATGAAGGTGTATCGTTTGTCCTCAGAGGTGACCAAGGATAAGAAACCTGTCGATCTGACGCAGTTGATTGCCGATACCAAGGCTGATGGTCTGGATGGCCTCGATCTGGGCCTCAAATGGAAATGGGACGCGGCCATGGTGAAGCAGATCCGGGAGGCTGGGCTTGAGCTCTATGTCTGGACGGTGAACAAGCCTGATGATGCGCGGCGTCTCGCGGCGCTGGGGGTGGATGGCATCACGACGGATGATCCGGTGATGCTACGCGCGGCTCTCGAGAAGAAATGATTGCTATCACCTGCGCTTACCGTTTTCACTGTCTGTCCCAAATCATGAAATCCATCCTCCTCGCCTCTGCCCTCCTTGTGACGGGCCTCTCTGCTGCTGACCATGTCGCCATCCATCCTGTGCCGCGTGAAGGTGGCTGGATGAAGCGTCATGAGAGTTTCAATGAAACCTCCAAGAAGGGGGAAGCCAAGCTGGTCTTTCTGGGAGACTCCATCACCCAGGGCTGGGAAGGCGCGGGCAAAGAAACCTGGGCCAAAATGTATGCCACACGCGCTGCTGCGAACTTTGGCATCGGCGGAGACCGCACGGAGCATGTGCTATGGCGTCTGCAAAATGGCAACTTCGACGGACTGACTCCCAAGCTCATCGTGCTCATGATCGGCACCAACAACACCGGCCACGTGGGCCGTGCGCAAAAGGAGCTGAATGGTGCCATCTATGAATGCTCTGCTGAGCAGACGGCGGAGGGCGTGAAGACCATTGTCGAAAGCCTGAAAAAGAAAGCCCCTGCGGCCAAGATCCTGGTGCTGGGTATTTTCCCACGCGGTGAAAAACCAACCGATAAGATGCGTCAACAGAACGAAGCCACGAACGCGATTGTCGCCAAACTGGCTGACGGTCAAACGGTGCACTACATGGACATTGGCAAAACCTTCCTGCTCGAGGATGGCACCCTTCCACGCGACATCATGCCTGACCTTTTGCATCTGTCCCCAGCGGGCTATCAGAAGTGGGCCGAGGCCATTGATCCAAAGATCAAAGAACTGCTCGGCGAATAAGGTAACTCGGTTCGAAAACCAGCTCCACAGCACCTCTTCAACGCTCCGGCGACCCGATTTTCGGGTCGCCGGTTTGTTTGGGGGGCAAGCGTGTGCGTTCTGCACACTGAGCACTGCCGATTGCATGAGAAAGGGAGCTTTGGTGAGCCTGAGTAATCGGGGGTGATTGGCTGAAAGCGTTGATAACGAACGCTTTACATCTGAGGTGCAGGGCTTGGCACCCTCAGTGCACTAGAGAAGTCAACCGCTGCCGCTCATGATTAACACTGATCAAAACCCTCGCTACCCAAACCTCCGTGTCGCCTCGCTGGTCATTGCGGTTCTCGCAGTGATCACTGCACTGACCGGAATCGTGGAAAGCGGATCGCTGTTGGCTTGGGCGGTGGCGACTCTCGCTCTGAGCATCTTCACCGCGAGTTTCATCCTCAAACCTTAATTCAAACTCCCCCACACAAAACTATGACTGCTACTCCTCATCTCAACGAAGCCCTGCAACACACCGCTCAAGATCTCCGCGCTGTCGGTGATGCCGCCAAGGAAGATTTCAACATCCTCCGCCACGAAGCCCGCGCTCGTCTGGAAGACTGCACTCACGGTGCCGCTCAAGATGCCCGGGAGAATCTCAACCAGCTGCGTGATTACGCGGTGCAGAATCCGCTCCGCGCCTTGGTTTACGCAGCGCTCGGTGGTGTGGCCCTCGGCCTCTTCCTCCGTCGTTAATCATCCGCTCATTTTCCGAAACCCATCTCAGTCGTCCAACCTCAAACTCATCACACTATGCTCTACACCGTCGCTGTCGTTCTCATCATCCTCTGGCTGCTTGGTCTCGTGACCAGCTACACACTCAGTGGTTTCATTCACATCCTTCTCGTAGTGGCGGTTGTCGTCATTTTGCTGCGCATCATTCAGGGTCGCAAGATTCTCTGAGTTGAGCCTTCAACCCCATGCAACTTTTAACACCCACTCTTCCTATGAGCCTACTTTTCAAACGCAAGCCCTTGACCACTTCTGAGCGCATCCATCACAGCCTGCGCACCATTTCCGAGGAAGCCAAAGGCATCCTCCAAACTGTGAGCAAGGATACCACGCAATACACGGGTCAGGTGCGTGAGCGCCTCGCTGGCATCGCTGACTTTGCTGGTGAAACCAGTCATGAGATCGAAAAGCAAATGCGCCGCAATGCCACAGCAGTGGACTCGATCGTTCACTCTCGTCCCTATGAGTGCCTGGGCATCGCTCTGGGTGCAGGCCTGATTCTGGGCATCTTGGCCACACGTCGTTGATTCATCCGGTTTGACCCTTTTAGACCGGGCTGAAATATGGATGCGCTGCCTCTGCAAATCACCCCCTTGATCCGACTCGCCACGGTGATGCTCACCGTGGCGATGTTGGCTTTAGGACGTGATTTTTTTATTCCCCTGGCTCTCGCGGCCCTGTTTGCCTTTCTGCTGAAGCCCGTGGTCAGCGTGCTGAATCATCGGCTAAAGTTTCCGCGCACCCTGGCCGTGATCGCCGTCACAGTGCTGGTCTTTTCTTCTCTGGGTGGACTCGTCTGGGTCCTTGGCAGCGAGCTCCATCACTTAGCGCAAGAACTGCCGCGTTATCGCCAAAACATCCAGCAGCGTGTTCTGAGTCTGCGTGAAGCAGGGCGCGGCGGCATCATGGAGAAACTGCAGAATTTGGCCAAAGAAGTCACGGCTGCACCGACGGCAACGCCCACGGCGACTCCCCAAGCTGCGCCAGACGCACCGGTGATGGTGGAGATGTCAGCCAATCGGATTCAGGAGGGTCTCATCGCTATGTTGGGCCACATTGCCGATAGCCTAGGCACGGCAGCGGTGGTTGCGCTTTTTGTGATTTTTATCCTGCTTCGACAGCAGGACCTGAGGAATCGTGTCATCCATCTGGTGGGTTACAGCCGCCTGACGACCACCACCCGAGCCCTGGATGAAGCGGCGACCAAGGTCAGCCGTTATCTGCTCATGCAGTCGATCATCAATGGCGTCTATGGTGTGCTGCTTGCCCTGGGTTTTTGGGCCATTGGTCTGCCTTATGTCGTGCTCTGGGGTGTGCTCGCTGCCTTGTTTCGTTTCGTGCCCTACATTGGTCCCTGGATCGCAGCCATCTTGCCTGCCGCTCTTAGTTTGGCCGTCTTTGATGGCTGGACTCAGCCGCTCCTGGTCTTCACCCTGATCACCGGACTGGAACTGCTGACCAACATGGTGCTGGAGCCCCTCATCTATGGCCAAAGTGCCGGCGTTTCTGATCTAGCCCTCATCATCGCCATCGCGTTTTGGACCTGGCTTTGGGGCCCCTTGGGACTGCTGCTAGCCACGCCTCTCACGGTCTGTCTTGTGGTCTTTTCAAAGCATGTGCCCGAGCTGCGTTTCATCGAGATCCTCATGGGTGATCGTTCCGAGGTTCAGCCCGCGCTCATCGTTTATCAGCGACTCCTCGTGGGCGATGTGGATGAAGCGGAGTCACTCGCCCGTGCTGCCGCGCGTGCCCATGGGCAGGAGCACACCATTGATCAAACCCTGCTCCCCGCTGCGGTCCATGCTCGGCGTGAGATGCTGGCGGGCAGGCTCACGAGTGAAGAAACCAATGGCATCTTGGACAGTCTCAGCACCCTCGCCAATGAGGTCAGTTTGGAAGAGAGCCCCACTCCCACCACGGAGATTACCGCAGATGCTCCCCTCATTCTTTGCCGCAGTTTTGATGCCCCCGCGGATTCCATTGCCCTCACTTGGCTCACCCGCACCTTGGCCCCTGGCAGCCTGCGTTGGGAATCGATCCCCAAGTCCGCGCTGGCCTCCGAGGTCATTGCTCAAGTGGAGGCCATGCAGCCGCAGATCATCTGTCTCAGCGCCATGCCCCCCGGCAGCAGCAGCACCGCCCATGTCCTTTGCCGGCGTCTGCGGCACCGCTTCCCGGAGTTGAAAATCATGCTTGCCCGTTGGGGGTCATCGCCTTTAGAGAGCCCAAAGGAAACCGGTGCCTCCTGGGTGGTCACGACCACTGGAGAAGCTCGCGAACGCATCACCACTGCGCTGCACATAGAGCCCGCAGCCGTTTGAAATTAAACAACCCTTCACCACCATGAAGCCCTCCCTGACTCTCCTCCTGCTCGGCCTCGTGGCCGCCCTCTTGAGCTCCTGCGCCGCGCCCCAGCCCACCCGTCCGCTGGCCACGCATCCATCCGTGGATTTGAAAAAGTATGCAGGCCACTGGCATGAGGTCGCTCGGCTGCCGATGGGCTTTGAAAAAGACTGCGTGGCCGCCACGGCGGACTACAGCCTGCGGCCAGATGGCCTAGTCAAGGTGGTGAACACCTGCATCCGGGCTGATGGCAGTCAGCGTCAGGTCTCCGGACGCGCACGCGTGGTGGATGACCGCAGCAATGCTGTTTTGGAGGTCATTTTCGAGGAATGGTTCTCCATCTTCATCCCACGGGCAAAGCAGGGGAATTATTTCATCCTCGCCGTCACTCCCGACTATCAGCACGCCCTCGTCGGCACCCCAAGTCGGAAGTTCCTCTGGCTGCTGTCACGCACACCGCAGATGCCACCGGCCCAAAAAGCCACCTTCATTGAGAAGGCACGTGCCCTGGGTTATCCGGTCGATCGATTGATTCTCAATCACGTTCACCCCTGATCTCCCCATGCGATTTCATACCTGCACCTGCGGTCAGCCTGTCTTTTTTAATAACAGCCTCTGCATCGCTTGCGGGCGGGCAGTGGGCTTCGATCCTGACGCACGTCAGATCCGTGGGTTGGATGTCGTGGGGGACGGTGTCTTTCAGTATCTGCCGCCGGATTCCCCCAGTTCTGTTAGCCCCACGCGCTACCGTTTCTGTGAGAATCTCCAGGCCTGTGGCTGCAACTGGCTCATTCCTGCTCAGGCCGAGGCCCCCCCTCTCTGCCTCTCCTGTCAGAGCACTCGTGTGCTGCCCGATCTGACCCGCCCTGACAATGAAGAACGCTGGAGCCGTCTCGAAGCGGCTAAGCGTCGTCTGCTCTACACTCTGCTGGATCTGCATCTCTGGGGCAGCCACAGTCACCTGCCCGCCGGGCTGCCCCTCGTCTTCGACTTCCTCGAAAGCCTGCCCTCCGAGGCCCCCGTCCTGACTGGGCATGACAGCGGCGTCATCACACTCAATGTGCAGGAGGCGGACGATCTCCTGCGTGAGACGATACGGCTGCAAATGCGCGAGCCCTACCGCTCCTTGCTCGGTCACTTTCGCCACGAGTCCGGCCATTATTATTGGGAAAGACTCATCCAGGGCAGTGCGCGGCTGGAGGGTTTCCGCGCCCTTTTTGGAGATGAAACGGCCGACTACGCCGCCGCTCTCCAGCGCCACTATCAGCAGGGCCCGCCGCCCGGATGGGAAGCCATCCACATCTCCGCCTATGCCGCCGCGCATCCCTGGGAAGACTGGGCGGAAACCTGGGCTCATTATTTGCACATGCAGGATACCCAAGAGACTGCCGAAGCCGCAGGCTGCTACAGCGATCTCACCCCACCGCAGATCGATCCCGCCCTGCTCAGTGAAGAAGGCATACCTCCCACGCCTGAGATGGCGCTTTTTGCGGAACGCATCAGCCGCTGGGTCGCTCTCACCACCCTCGTCAATGAACTCACCCGCAGCATGGGCCAGCCCGACGTCTATCCCTTTGCTCCCAGTGCCCAAGTGCTGAAAAAGCTTTTCTTCATTGATCGGTTGCTGTCGGAGGTTGGGTGATGGTCTGTGGGGAAAGGCAGAGGCAGAAGGGAAAAGGGATAAGAGGAAAGGGATAAGGGCCAGAGGCTCTGCAGCCTGAAATCCTTCTCTTCCTCCTACTCTTACTCCTCCTCCTGGAAAAAGGTCGAAGCGCTCTTGGGCGGTGCATCGTCCTCGAATCTCCAGCCTAAAAAGCTCTTGCGACTCTCACCGAGTCCACCTCCCTGCCTGCTCTCTGAAGAACTGTGGAGGCTCTTTGAAAGCGAGAACACTGGCTGGAAAGCCCATGCTATTGAGGATGGGCCGGCATTCAGTCAGCAAAGCTCTCGGTGATTTGGTAAAACCGACGGTCATTCCCCAGAACACCGCTGAGGGTCATGAGTTTGTTGCTTTCAGCGAGGAGCGCTTGGCCGAGATTTTGCCACGTGCCGAGTTTGGCTGAGACTTGTGGTTGGTAACGATAACCTGTGCGTGCAGGCCAGGAGAGGGTGATGGTGCCCGTTCGGGGATCGATATCCTGACGTGGGCGGAGAGCCTGAGTGGTGGGTGTTTTTTGGGCGATTCGTTCCAGTTGGAATTCGCGGGAGAATTGGGGGCCTTCCCAGGCCTGTTCCACAACAGCTCCGTCTGCTGTGGAGTCACCTGCAATTTTCAAAAACATATTGGTGTTAGTGTGCAGAAAACGAAACTGAAAGAGTCCATTGGTTTTGGGCACTAACAGAATCTTGTGATTGCCGAAATTATTCGGCTGGTAAGTCACGAGTCGGGTCGGTATGCCTCCGAAATTCGACGTGTCCATTAGCCCCACCACCCGAGTGGGTGCATTCACGCTCTGGGCCTTGAGCGCACCGCCAGTGGAGGGAGGAAAGCGCCAGCGGAACCACGGCCTCGTGTCAAACGTGGACTGCACCACGGAGTCTCCCTCAGCGCCTCCGGTCGAGCCTGTGCCTACGTATTTGCCAGTTCCCGTTCGCAAGAAGTAGTCGCCCCAGGGCCGCAGACTCCACTGCTGATTCTCGGTTCCTTGGTCATTGTTCTGCTGGATTCGATTGCCGTTACTCGTGCCCGAGTTTTCGATTTCGAGGACGAGGTTGCTTCGAGCATAACGGATTTTGAAATAGCCGCCGCCAATATCCACGAGATCAAACCAGTGCGAGTCATTGCCACCGTAGTCAGAGGCTTGTAGCTTTGCCCCCGTTGAACTCGATCCCCACTCAATGGAGGCTGCTTTTCCAGTGCTCCAATTGGACAGCCGGAAACGAGTCGCGGACTCATTGGGAGCGAGGGACCAGCGCTGCTGAGGATCCGTGTCCGATAGCGTCTGTTGCTCCACGGGTAGGCCTTCGGAGGTGCTGCCGCTGGCGATTGTCAGTGCCTTGCCACTGTTACGGTTGACGATTTGAAAAAAGGCAGGGTGATGAAACGCACGGGCAGAGGGAACACAGGTCAGGTAGATCTTGGCACTGCGATCAGCCGTCATGAAGTCCATGAGGATCACGCCAAAACGTCCGCTGGGATTTTCGGTCAGATAGGTCTCGACCCGCGGATTTACATAGTCGGCGACTCCGGTGAGATTGGGAATTCCAAAGGCCCCAGTGGTGTAGGCACTGCAAAAGTTCACATACAGCATGTCTGGGCCGCCATAGCGCGCTTCGTTGAGCTGAGTCAGGACATACGCGTATTTGGTTTCGTAGTTGTTGCCAGTGTAACGGTCTTGCACGCGCATGGTGTTGCCAATGCTGAACGTGGTGTTGTCTTGAAACCCCGTCGCATCGATGCCCTGGGGGGTATTCGATGCGCCGAAGCGGCGAAATAAGACGATCTTGCCTCTTGCTTCGTCTAAGGTGGGGATATTGGAAGCGAGCCGCCATTTCCCTGGGTTCTGAGCGACGTAAGCCGCAAAAGTTTCCTCAAAGGAGCGGTTGTTATTCTCGGGCGTGTGCTCTTCTTTGATGCTCATGATCACGGTCTCGCCAGGGTTGGTGGATAGAAAGTGATAGGTGTCCGACACCACCGATTCGAAGGTCAGATTCTGGGAAACGTAACTGTGATAGATGGAGAAGCTGTTGTTCTGATGGCGACATCGGATATCGAGAAATCTGACGCCGACATTCAATTGCTCGGAGATGGAAAGCTCCTGGCATCTCGCCGTTCCAGGCCAAGGCTCGACTCGAGCCCCAGAGTCATGGGTGCCTGGTAGGGTGAGTTGAGAAAGCGGCAGGCTTCCATTGACGGAAGTCATCCAATCATAACCAGCGGCAGAGGCTCCTCCAGAGCTGAGCCAAAGGCACACAGCGATCAGGGCAAAGCACAGCTTCATGGGATCAGTTGAAATGTACATAGCGTCCCGTGTCGGCTTCCAGATACCACTGATCTGCGTTCACGGCGGTGAGCTTATAGATCGGCGTGGAGACTGGTCGGTAGTTGAGCCCCACAGCGCTGTGGTAGATGTGGCGCCCCAGGTTGGCCGTTCCTGAGCCGGCGGTGAGGGCGACATTGGTCGAATCAATACTGCCGTAGGTGGTGAACTCCATTTGGTCACTGCCACTGCCGAAGACACTGCCTGCAAACAGAATGCCTGGGTAGCCACCCGTGCTGGTTAGTCTGATACCGCTGGATTGGCTGATGTCTTGGTAGAGATAAAAGGTCTTTCCCACATAAGAGGAGGCATCAGGAAGACCGAAATCGAAGACGCTGTAGCCCGAGGCGTATTGAACATCGACGTTGGGAAAACGGATTTTGATCACACCGCCGTTCGGCAGACTGTTCATCAGAGTCGCCATCTGCGAACTGGGTAAATCAGAGCTCGTATCGGTCTCATCCTGCATGTCCATCGGTGCCGTCCAGGTGCCAGCGCTGCCTTGCGTGCCAGTGATAATCGTGTGGGTCACTGAGCCGAGGCCGGCTAGATTGTAACCGGTGACATAAGAACCGGCGACACTGCCCTGCCCAGGCATCTGCTGAATCGTTTCCCACTGTGGGCCAGCAGCCAGTCCGGTAGCTATCACCACCAGACTGCCTCCTGGGTCGAGCACCAGATTCCTCGTCGTCCCAATGGTTTCTCCCGTCGGCGCGGTCAATGTCATGGATTGGCCATTCGGTGAACCATTGCGGATAAAATAGACACGACCTTTGATATCCCCTCCGTTGGGCAAAGTTAGAATACCTGCCGTTGTGCCTGCCCAGCATACGGCAAAATCCGAAGTGGAAAGCTGATACGCGGCGCTCGAGATCTTCACAAAGCCTCCTGAAAAACTGCCATTGACTGTGAGGCTGCTCGAAGGAGTCGCCGTGCCGATCCCGACATTTCCGTCGGTCCTTCGAATGCTCATTTTCGTCCCATTGTCGGCCTCAACTTCGAAATTCGTATTTGCAGATATCGTATCCGCATGAGCTCCTATTTTGAGCTGTGCTTGAGTCAGCGGGCTGAAAATGAAGGTGAATGAGAGGGCCAGGGCCAGCCAACCCAAGTGGTTTATGAAGTGGGGGGTTTTCATCAGAAGAGTGAGCCCCAGCACAGAAGAGTGAGGGCACTCCATCTTTTTTCCCTTTTTGAGCTCTGACTTTTCATTATTTCTTGAGTTTATTTCTTTTTTTCAAGGCACAACTTTGAATGCTTGAGGGAAAAGCGCGCTCCTGCCTGGCTTGAGACGCTAACCTCTTCAAATGAGGTCCTGCCTAGCCCTCCCAGCAGAGGCGCATCCAGAATTCCTGCCCTTCGGAGCCTCAAAAGCTGCCTACATGTGGGGTGTCCGTCGGTTCCTTGGTGCTATCGGAAGTCGAGGGTAGATCTGGAATCATTTCCACGTGTCCTGGCTTCCAGCCGGTCACGATGATAAAAGATGATCATCACTCCTTGGGACGGCCGTGCTTTCCCCCGCTGAGAATCGAGGAGGATGGGAGGCTCGAGTGGGTTTTGACCTTTTTCCAGGAGTAGAAGGTAGAGAAGGATTTCAGGCCTCAGAGCCTCTGGCCCTTTTCCCTTCTGCCTATTTCCCCAGCTGCGCCCAGAAGGCCTCGGGCGACAAGAGATCGCGGCCATTCTCGTCAAATTGGGTGCCGATTTCTTGCACCGGGAGGCTTTTGGCGATGTCGAGGCCCGTGGTGATGGTGGCGGGGGTAAAAACGAGGCGGGTGAGGGGGATGCCTTGCAGGGGACTCAGGTCTGTGACGGGAGTCTCGGCGATGTGGAGGCGCTGGAGGCGGCTGCCGCTGAGGGGGCTGAGGTCTTTGACCCGAGTGCGGTGCAGGGTGAGGGAGACGAGGGGGACTCCTTTGAGTCCGGCGATGCTTTCAATCGGGGCTCCAGTGAGCCAGAGCATTTGCAGGGGGCTGCGACCGAGGGGCGTGATGTCGGTGACGCGGGTATCGACGGCATTCAGCTCGGTGAGGGGCATGCCTTCGAGGGCGCTGAGGTCGGCGACAGGCGTGCGGCTGAGGTAGAGTTTTTCCAGCGGCATGCCGCGCAGGGGAGAGAGATCGGTGACGGGGCTGTCTTCGAGATAGAGTTCGATGAGTTTCATGCCCTGGAGAGGGCGGATGTCCTGAATGGGCGTGCCGCTGAGGTCGAGGGCGAGGGGGCGGAGACGCTTGAGGAAGGTTAGGTTGGTGATCTGGGCACCGCGCAGATTGAGGGCGATGGGCTCCCCCTCTTCGATGCTGAACTCGCCATTCCCCTGGTAGTTGGCGTTGTGGTATTTGATCTCGGTGTGCAGCATCTCCGCCGTCCAGTAGGTCTTCTTCGTCGCGCTGGGAGGCGGGGCGACGGGTGTCGGTGCTGAAGGGACGCTCGTGGTGGGAGCGGGATTGGGTGCAAGGGCCGTGGCGGGTCCGGTGGCGACCGGCGGGGTGGTTTTTTCTCCGCAGGCAGTGAGGATGATGAGAAGGACGCTGACGGTGAGGGGGCGGCGGATCATGGGAAGGCGAGGTGAACGCGAATGCAGGGCGGGCTTTTCACCTCAATCACGAAGGGCGACGGCGGGATCGACGCGGGCGGCGAACCAAGCGGGGATGAGGGCGGCGAGGAGGCAGAGGACGATGGCGAGGCCGCAGATGGAGGTGAGATCGGCAGGCTGGATCTGGGAAGGGATCCCACTGAGGAAATAAATGTCCTGCGGGAAGATGTCGCGCCCGGTGGTCTGGGCGATGGCCTCGCGCAGGTCATTGCGGTAATGGAGGACGGTGATGCCGCCGACGATGCCGAGGAAGATGCCGACGAGGGCGACGATGCCGGCCTGGGCGAGGAAGATGCTGATGATCTGTCCCGGGCGGCTGCCAAGGGCGGTGAGGATGCCAATCTCGCGCCGTTTCTGCACGGTGACCGTGATGGTGGTGTTCATGACGCAGATGGCGGCGACGAGCATGATGAAGAAAAGCAGGAAATACATGAGCGACTGCTGATTTTCCACGGACTGGAGGAGGGCACCATGCTGGCTTGTCCAGGTGCGAAGGGTCCAATCGGGCGGCAGGGTGGTGCCGCTGTAGAGTGCCTCGGCAAAGGCGTTGGCCTGATCGGGGTCGGTGAGTTCGAGTTCGATGCCGCCGACGTCGCCTTCGAGGTTGAACAGCTCTTGGGCGATGCTGAGCGGGGCGTAACAGCGGTCACCGGCGGTGTCGCCCCGGATGATCGCGGTGATGGTGAGGTCGCGCGGGAGGACGACGATGTCTTCACGGGCGGCACGGGCTTTTTCGGGGTCGCTTTCCTCCTCAGCGGTGCGCAGATCGCGGATCATCTGGCGAATGGTCTCGGAGGCGAGGATGGAGAGCACATCGCCGACTTTGACGTTGAGTTTTTTGGCGATCTTGTTGGTGATGATGATGGTGTCGTCACGGAGGTTAAACTCACCTTCGAGGCGATGTTTGGCGAGCTTGGTGAGGAGGGCGTTGTCAGCGCCGTCTTTGAGACCAAAGAGCTCGAGCCCCTGGGGATCGGAATCACCGAATCGTGCGGCGACGGTGCCCTCAGCCATGGGGGTGGCGGAGATGACCCCGGGGAGCTTTTGCACCTCTTTGAGGACCTCGCGCCAGTTGGAGCGCAGGGGAGGTGGAGCGCCCTCCGGCAGCTCGCCGGTGAAGGGAGGCTCTTGAGAAAGGATGACGTGGGGTTCAAAACCGAGCAGCATCTGTTTATACTCCACCTGCCAGCCTTTGAAGACGGACATGACGACGACCAGCACGCCGACGCCGAGCATGACGCCGAGCACGGAGATGAGGGTGATGATGGAGACAAAGGAGCGCTTGGGCCGCAGGTAACGGACCGCGAGAAAAAAGGAGGCGTTCGAGGGCATGAGCTTGAAAGAGGGTCAGTCCCGGAGGGCCACGGCGGGATCGACGCGGGCGGCGAACCAGGCGGGCAGGAAGCCGGCGAGGATGCAGAGGCCAAGAGAGAGGGTGCAGGTGAGGGCGATGTCCCAGGGCTGGATGTGCGCGGGGATGCTGGAAAGGAAGACACCCTCCACGGCATGGACCTGCCCTCCGGTGATCAGGGTGATCAACTCGCGAATGTCATTGCGCAGCCAGAGGACGAGCAGGCTGCCGATGAGGCCTAGGCCGGTGCCGAGGAGACCGACGATGACGGCCTGAATGAGGAAGATATTGACGATCTGCCCCTGGCGGCTGCCGAGGGCGGCCAGGACGCCGATCTCGCGGCGCTTTTGCACGGTGACCGTGATGGTGGTGTTCATCACGGAAAAGGCGGCGACGAGGGCGATGATGGAGAGCACGAACTGCATCATGGTCTGTTCGTTTTGCATGGCGGCGAGGCGGGATTCGCCTGCATCGGTCCACAGGGTGGCTTTCCAACCCGGGAGCTGAGCGAGCAGGGGCGTGGCAAAGGTGGTGACGGTCTGGGGATCCTTCACTTCAATGGCGATGCCCGTGACCTCGGCGCCGAGCTGGAAAAGCTGCTGGCCGGTCTGCAGAGAGAGGTAACCATTATAACCACTGGTCTCCGACCGCAGGACACCGGCGAGGCGCAGCTTCTGGGGATGCAGTTTGATCTGATCGCGAATGGCCTGCTTTTTCTCCTCGGATTCTTCCTCATTCAAAGCGCCGTATTGGCGCACGGCTTGGTTGACGTTCTGCTCGGCATAAACGCTGATTTCATCGCCGATCTGGACGCCGAGAGACTGCGCGTGGTAGTCTGAAATGACGAGGCTGCCGGGCTCTAAACTCAGGCTGCCAGCCAGCAGATGGGGTTTGAGTTTGGCCACGAGCGCCTGGGCTTCCGCAGGGTTCACGCCCAGCACGAGGGTGCCCGTTTGCAGATCCTCCACAGCCATGTAAAGCACGCCGCCCGCGTAGGCAGAGGCAGAGACGGTCTCAGGTTGAGCACTGGCGATCTTCAGCACCTCAGGCCAGGGTTTACTTTGCGCAGCGGCGTCGGCTTTCGAGACGAGCACATGTGGCTCTGCCCCGACGAGGGCCTCCCGGAAGTCCACCTCAAAGCCGAGCATCACTGCGCGCACCACGACCATCATCAGCACCCCAACAGCGATGCCGAGGATGGAGATCACCGTGATGACCGAGACAAAAGAGCGCCTTGGCCGCAAATAACGGAGGGCGAGGAAGAGAGAAGCTTGGTTCAGCATGGCCGCGCGCACTCTGAACCACAGTTGGCGCGGAATTCACGGACAAAGATGGGAATCAGCCTTCCACCGAAGATTCACCGTCCTCACGAGTTTCCGAGGAATA
>JAIXVB010000258.1 GCA_027483245.1 Verrucomicrobiaceae bacterium
ATTCACGGCGCCATCATCCGCACCTATGCGCAGCAAGATGTGGTCGAATTCGCCGAATACAGCGGCATTCCCACGATCAATGCTTTAACGGATGACGAACATCCCTGCCAGATCCTGGCCGATTTGCAGACCCTCAATGAGCGTTTCGGTTCGTGGAAGGGCAAGCGTGTCGCCTTCCTCGGCGATGGTGATTGCAATGTCGCGCGCTCTTGGATCTGGGCCAGCGCCAGACTTGGCTTTGAACTGGTCATTGGTGCCCCCAAAGAGTTCCAGCCTGCCGCAGACTTCATGGCCAAGATCCCAGGCAACACGGTCTCGATCACCGATGATCCCAAAGCTGCGGTCGAAGGCATTGACGCGATCTACACGGATGTCTGGGTGAGCATGGGCAAGGAAGAAGAAACCGCCGGACGGATCGAAACACTGCGTCCTTGGCAGATCAATGCAGCTCTGCTGAAACACGCGAAACCTGAGTCTATCGTCATGCATTGCCTGCCAGCTTATCGCGGCAAGGAGATCACGGAAGAGGTGCTCGAAGCTCAGTCACAGGTCATCTTTGATCAGGCTGAAAATCGTCTCCACGCGCAGAAAGCGGTGCTGGTGGAGCTTGCCAAAGCCTAACTGACTCTGAGTAACGGCTGAATCAAACACTCAGCCAAACCAATTTCTGCCCCAACCCAAGTCCGCCATGCATCGCCACACACTCAAGGAACGCGTTCAGTTCGCTGACACGGACATGGCGGGCATTGTCCATTTTTCGAATTTCTTTCGTTACATGGAGCGTGTGGAGCATGATTTTTTCCGCGCACTGGGTTTGTCGATTTGGGACAAATCGAACGAGATTCCTGTGGATGAGCGCGTGGGCTGGCCTCGGGTTCATGTGTCCTGTGATTTTCGTGCGCCGCTCCAGTTTGAAGAGGAGTTCACGATGGAGCTGCTCGTGGTCGAAATCCGCCCACGCACCCTGCGTTATCTGATCCGTTTTTGGAAACTCGACGGTGAACTCTGCGCGGAAGGGAAGCTCATCGCTGCCTGCGTGCGCCGTGATCCGACCACCGGCAAGATGCGGGCGGTGAACATTCCCGATCGTATCCGCAGCCGCATCTCGGTGGCTCCCGAGAGTGCATTGGCTCCAGTGGCCTAAAGTCACTAAGGTTTAGCCTGGAATAAACAGCTCATCCATCCGCGCCAGGTGTGCAGTGGGGGAAAAAGTCCGTTCGGCATGCAGCTGGAGTTCATGAACGGCAGCGCTCGTTCCTGCTTCATCCTGCCAAGCCCGCAAGATCACATCGACCAAGGGCTGAGGTTCAAAAACAGGCGCCACAAAACGCGCCAAATGACCTCCATAGATGTCGCTCACGCCTTCGCAGGGGAAAACGAAACAGGGCTTCCCAGCGAGAAGACTCTCCACCACGCTGCCAGGCAAGCCTTCCCGCGTGCTGGTCAGCATCACCGCATGAGCCCGAGCAAAGAGACTGCCAATGTCGGTGAAGTTTCCCAACCTCAGCACGCGGCCTGTTTGCCCCGTTTCGGCGATGACACGATCCATCTCCGCCACGTAATCCGACTCTTCATCCCCTGCCAACAGCAACCCCAGATCCTCATGTCCCGCTTGGCGCAGCGCTTGCAGCACACGCACCGCATCGGCTTGATTCTTCCGCTTGCCGACTTTGCCAATGATCAACAACCAGCGCCGCACGGAGGGTGCGGTCGCCAGCGCCGCATCCAATTCCGCAGCCAAGGCCCCTGCGCCTTTGGGCAACTGAACGGAGTCGTAAAAGACCTGCACCTTAGGGTCGAGAGCCGGGTCCAATCGCAGCCCATCACCGATCTTCGTCGAGGAGGGCAGCAGCAGATCGAGACGTTGCATGGCATACTTGCGGGCTTTTTCCGCCGTGCAGATGCCATCGCGGATGATGCAGCCCGATTTTCCACCCAAATGACGTGCCAGCGCCGCCGCATGAGGGGCCCACCACATTTCATTGCTGATGACCCAGGATGCCGGTTCCAACTTTCCTGCCACCACGCGCATCGCGCCTGGGAAACGCAGCCGCTCCAGCGGTTTCCGCCACTCGGGCAAGGTGGTAATCAAGGGACGAATGCCCATGGCATGGCAGTGCGTGTGAAATTCGCCATCTTCTCCCGTGACCACACTGAGCTGGTAGCGCCCGCTGTCCTTCAGCGCGCTGAGGGTCTCAAGGAGGCGGTTTTTTGCACCACCACGGCCGGCGGCTTTTTGAATGAACACGAGATGCATGAAGGCGAGGAAAAGAGCACTGAACACGCGGCAGTAAACCGTGAGACTCAGCTTTCGAACTCAACGGCCAAAGCCACTGGCGACTTTGTTTCCACGAGACAGGAGGAGATCGTTCACGGCTTTCATGACCGCATCCGCCGTGATTGAAGCCATGCAGGGAAAGAGCTTGGATTTATCGCAGATGAACTTCCTCGTCAGCTTGCATTCGCAGGGACCAAGAACCAACCGATGATCGGTCTTCCAAGGGCCCCAGCCGACCTCGGTGGAGGGACCAAAAAGCGCCACACTGGGAGTTCGCATGGCGGCAGCCAGATGCATGGCCACCGTATCGACGCCGAGAAAAACTTGGGCCTGGCCGAGCAGCAAACCCAACTCATGAAGAGTCAATTGACCGCGAGTCGCATGGATACGCTCAGGGGCTTTCGAGGCTGCTAAGATGCGCTCGAGTTCAGCAGCTTCGCGCTCCCCAGGGCCTGTGGAGACGATCACTTGAAGCCCCCACTCCACCCGCAGGCGGTCAGCCACAGCGGCCCAGCGCTCAGGGTCCCATTGTTTGAATGCCCAACGACTCGTCGGATGAATCACCGCGAAGGGTAAATTGAAATCCACTTTCGGCAACCAGGCCTCCAATCGAGATTGTTTGGCCTGTGGGGTGAACTGCAACGCGCCCAGCATGACATTGAGCGGATAACAGTCCGTGATCGTATGGAAATCACGCCGCACTTGATGATCGCCCGCCCATTTGAAGAGGGAGAGATGCGTGTAAAACGAGGCATGATAGCCCAGCTCCCCCGAGGCATTGTTGGCAGCCCGCACACGTGCCTGACTGACACGCATCCAAAACCGTGCACGATCTGAATTGGACAGATCAAACGCGGCGTCATAACCGCGCAGAAACATGCCTGAAAAAGCGCGGAAAAAGTCCCCCACGCCCACATACCAGGGTTGTTTTGACCGCTCCGCCTTGGGCCCGGGCACCAGGAAGATGCGATTGATGTCAGCATTACCCTGCAACATTACCTCCGTGCCGCGACGCACCACCACATCGATTTCTGACTGAGGATGCGCTTCACGCAAAGCCCGCACGGCTGCTGTCATCACCAGCACATCTCCCAGATGTCCGAGCTTGGTGATGAGAAACCTCATGGCAGATGCGGGCTCGGAGCATGATTAGCTTTCCAAAGTCAGCTGCACTTCAGGGCATTCTTCAATGGCCTGTGTCAGCCCAGCCCAACCCGTCGGGCGTTGGAGTTGGAACATGTGCAGGTAGAGCGCGACTTGCTTGGCAGGAAAAGCCGCCAGCAACGCTTTTACGCCTTCGGTCGCCTTTTCATGGGAGATTTCTTCTGGCAGATTCTCCACTTGGCCTTTGCCATCATGCTCAATACCGACAGCGTCCAAGAAGGTGATCAACATGGCACCCTGAGATTTCAGCAGCCAGATTTGGAAGATCTGTTCAGCGATGGGGTCATTGCCTTTGATTTTCAACTGAGCGAGCAACCACTCCGCTTGTTGAGCGCGGGACTTTTCCAGAATGAACTGAGGACGCAGTTTGCGAGCTTGGGTCAGGGTTTGAATCAAAGCCCGATAAGCAGGGCGCTCGTCGGTCTGAATGTAAGTCAGAATCTGCGAGCGCAGTTCAGGTCCGATGGCTTGAAGGAGATCTTGGGCTTTCATGCGCCTAGTAGAGAAATAGATGGGTTGGTAACAACTGATTGGGGGCGCGTGCGCTACCATGCCAACAAGGCAGCCGCAACAAGCAAGTTATTCGCCCAAATCACATCCTGCCTGCCCTTGAGTGACGCCAGGAACGGACGGGAAGGTTCATGAACGGAAATATTCACGCATTTTAGCGCTCGATTGGAGAAATGACATTGACGCAAAACACGCGTCCCGGCTAAATAGTAAATTCCAAGAATATACGCAGCCTTTCTTCCGACATCATGAGCGAATCCGATAACACGCCCACCCCACCACCACCCAGCACCCCAAAAACGGCTGCTGTGCCTCTGAAAAAGGAAACGGTCCGCATCACTTTGCGTTCCCGCCCGGGTGCTGGCGCGACTCAACCGCGTGAAGC
>JAIXVB010000185.1 GCA_027483245.1 Verrucomicrobiaceae bacterium
AGGTTGCTGCCATCCGCCGTGCGCCCGAGTTGCAGCACACCCGTGGTGGTGAAATCCGTGCGAGCCGTTCCCGCAGGAGCGCGATCCACACCATTGACATAAAGGCGTGAGAGGCCGCGGACACGATCAATCATCACTGTCACCTGAGTCCAGGCATTGTAGGGCAACACGTTGCTGGCCGTCTGCACCTGTGTGCCATTCGTTCCATTGCCGGTTTCCAAAATGAGCCGTCCGGGCGTGCTGTGGGTGGACCCGGTGGCATAGAGACGCCAGCCTGCGGTGTTGGCTCCTGCATTGGAGTTCGTGGCGAGGGTTTCGAGTGTGTTCGTTCCGGAAGCAACGCGCACCCAAGTGGCCAGAGCAAAGCTGTTGCCGAGGTCGGTGTTGGTGGCGGTGGCATAACCATTGATGCCGTCAAAGCTCAGCGTGCCGCTGCCTTCTGCCGTGTCGGTGGTGTTGTAGGTGGCACCGCTGCTGCTCAGCGTCACGGCTGTGCCATTGGGCGCAGAATTGGCGGTGGAGCTGTTGAAGCGCCAATGCGCGACAGGGTTTTCACAGAGACGACGCAATTGATCAAAGTCACCGGCATTCAGCACTCGATTGTAGAGTCGGAAATCATCGAGATGACCGCCCAGATAATACGTGGAAGAACCCATGCGGCCCACAGTCAGCGCAGCATTCGTGGTGAAGTCGGTCCTGATGCTGCTGTCCGCGGTGCGATCCGTTCCATTGACATACAAACGCGCCGTGCCTGCACTGCGATTCACCGTCACGCCCACATGCACCCACTGATCAAAAGGCATCACACCGGTGGCTGTGTTGGCGGCATCGCCACCTCCGATGCCGTTGCCCGTCTCAAGGGCGAGACGCCCTGCGGTCGCATGAGCGGAGCCATACACGAAAAGCTTGAATCCTGCGGTGCTAAAACCGCCTGCGCAGTTGCCCGCCAACGTTTGCAGGCTGCTGCTGCCGGAGTTCACCCTCACCCAGGTGCTGAAGGAAAAGCTGTTCCCGACATCCAGGCTCGGGGTCACCAGGTGATCATCCACACCATCCAGCGCCAGGGCTCCGCGACCCACCAGACCTGCGGACCAGGGACTTGCGGGCAAGTTGGTCAAGGTGCCGTCATTGCTGCCTGCGGTATCATCCGCTGTGGTGCCGCTGATTTCATTCAAAGGGTAATGCAGGGTGAGTCCAGCGCCGGTGGTGTCCACCGTGGAGCCTGTGGAAAAACGAAACACACGCTCCGACGAAACTGCGTTGCCCTGAGTGTCTTTGACACCGCCTGCAGTGACCACGATTTCATACGTGGTGTTGGAGAGCAGGGGACTCGTGGGTGAGAAATTCACAATGCCACCCATGTTGGAATAGGTTCCTGTCAGGGTGCTGCCGCCAAAGGGGCGCACGATCACACTGCTGGTGCTGATGCTGGAGGTCTCGAGCTGATCGGTGAAGGAGACGCCGATCATGCTCGTCGTCGCCACACTCGTCTCGCCATCCAGAGGGCGCACCGCATTGACCTCGGGAGCGCGGGTGTCCGGCGCGGTGTCGTGAGGCAGAATCCAGCCAGCTGAGTTGTTGACGGAGGTGCCTGTGTTGGAGCCATTCACACAGCCGATGAACACAAGATTGCCGATCGGGATAGCAATCTCTGGTTTGGGTGTAGGGCTTCCCGATTCGATACGACCTGGCAGGGGCACATTGGCCACGATCTGGGCGGGCACGGTGTCCACCCGCACCTTTTGATAACGCCCGCTGCTGACATTTCCCAGGTGCACAAATTCATCCTGCACCACGGGGTAGCGAGGGGTGCCCCCGAGACTTGTCACCACGTCCACCAGTTGGATGTTCTCTGGATTTTGCAGGTCGTAAATGTAGAGGCCACCAGCCTGCCCGCCGCCATAGAGGCGATGCCCGCTCAGATACGAGGTGTAGGTGTTCGCTCCTGCATCACCGCGAAACACACTGATGAGCAGCGGGTTCGTGGGGTCACTCAAATCAAAGGTGGCGATGCCGTTGGACAAACTGGCGGAGACCACCAGCACATTGCCCAGGACATAGACCGAAGCACAACGGAATCCCGTGAGAGTCGGGATGTCCACCGAGCGGACCAAGGTAGGCGCGGCGGGGTTGCTGACATTGAAGATATCAATCCAACCTTTGGAGGTGCCGTAGCCTTCTCCACCGGTGTAAAGATACTTGCCTGCCCAGCAGGAGGAGTGACTGGAGGATTGTCCGCCACTGCCCTGAACCGTGACCGATGGCGCGGCTGGTGTGGCGATGTTGTAGATCGCAAACTTGCCCGCCCGCACCTGGCAGAGATCACCTGAGAAGCCCATGTTGTGCGATTTGAAAATGGCATCATTCAAGTGCGTGCCGACGACGCTCGGATTCACCACCGTGGGCGCGCCGGATTGAGAGAGTCGCCAAGTCGTCAGTCGTGCATAACCTGTGGGATCACTCGCACCATTGCGACCTCCGGCGATCACGAGGTGACCTTTGTGCATGATGGCATAGGTCGGCGCGATGCCGATCTCCAATGAGGTGAAGGTGCGCAACGGCACATAAAGCTGGCCGGTGGTGTAGGTGGACTGTGGCACAGGCACCTGCGCTTGGGCGGCGGAGGCGAGTGCCAGAGCGAGGACTCCTCGGGCGAAGAACGAGCGGATCATGGTTGGGTGTCAGGTTGGTTGACACCCAAGGATCTATCAGAGTCGAGCCCGCGTTGGCTTGGATTCCACGTCGGAATTTTTGGACAATCTAACGGATCTCTCTCCCTGCTCACGCTGACGGTAAACCAAAGGCGTGCACTGATAACGGCGTGTGAAGCAGCGGTGCAGGTAGCTTTGATCACAAAAGCCTGAGGCAGCGGCGACATCCGCCACAGCATCATCCGTTTCTCGCAGCAACTGCGCCGCACGTGCCAGCCGCATCTCACGCACATAATCGACAAAGGTGTGCCCGGTGGTGTGTTTGAAAAACTCTCGAAACACGGTGCTGCTCATGCCGGCAACTGACGCCGCCGCTGTGAGGCTGAGCGGTTCCGTGAATCGTTCGGCCAGCAGTTTAAACACACGCCTCAGTTGCTCGCGTCGCACCTCTTCTCGAGCGACCAGCCGTTGATCCGCGGATCGCACTCCAAAGGCCTCACGCAAATGATGCAGCACCGTGAGCAGGTGCAGTTTACACGCCGTGTAGTGCTCGCGAGCAGTTCCAGGTGCAGTGGCGGCGACGTGCAGAGCCAGCAGCGATTCGTGCACTCGCGGTGCTAGGGGATGGGTGGCCCGAAGCAGCGGAGCGACACCTGTGGGACGTGCGCGCAGGGGATCGAGAAACGCGGCGTCTCCCATCAGGCCACCACTGCCGGTGATGAAATCCGCAGGAAACAAAATCACCAAGGAACGATGTGGGCCGCTCAGTTTCGAAACCCCATGCAGACGCAGCGTGTCCACGATCAACAAATCTCCGGGGGTGAAGTCCACCTCCCAGCCACCCATGCTAAAGCGGCCCGCTCCGTGCACGGGCAGGATCATCTCGTGATAGTCATGCCAGTGCATCCAGTTCTCCCCGACCATGCCGCGATACTTCGGAAACGAATACAGCTTGGTCAGCAAGGGTAGATCGGGATCAAAGGCTCTGCGCAGATAACGGCGCTCATCAATGAGGGGATGAATCTCAAAGGGTTGTGGTGGAAGGGCGGCTAGAGGAGCCAACGCTTCCGCTGAGAGGATCGAGAGGGAGGAGGATGCACGAGCCACAGTGCCTGTGAGATTACCGGGACCACGGCTCACGAGTCGAGATCAAAGCGTGGCCGACGCGTTCACAGCGCACTGAAAGCGAGGCTGATCTCGATTTATTTCTTCGAGTGGGCTTTGAAAAACTTCACGATGACCTCAGGGCCTTGTTTGGGGAAACTGTGATCTCCAGGATGAATCGCCGTGACCACAGGGTTCCCTGTCGAGGAAGGATAGAGGGTGCAGTTGGGATCCAGTTCCCAGGCCTTGCCTTCACCGCATTGGTTGATTTTTAGCAGGGCGTTGATCATCAC
>JAIXVB010000672.1 GCA_027483245.1 Verrucomicrobiaceae bacterium
GTGCCATGAAACGCCGCTGGGCGATCGCATTTCCAGTAATGGATGTCACGTCGGCTCATGATCAAGCGTCAGGCGTGCGACGTTTCCACCACGCGGCCAGAAGCCCACCGATGATGTTTTGCATGACACCACTGAACACACCTGCAGCCGCAGCCAGCGGCATCGCCATGAAGTGTTCACGCGCCAGCGAGGCGGCCATGCCCCCGTTTTGCATGCCGACCTCAATGCTAACCGTGCGCGCCACCGATTCAGGATAACGCAGCACTTTCAATAGGCCATAGCCAACGCCAAAACCGAGCACATGCAACGTGAAAGCGGCGAGTGCCAGCTTGCCAAAATTTGCTGCGATGGCCTCCGCACTGGCAGCGACAATGCCACCACTCACAAGCGTGAAGGCCAGCACAGCCACCGTAGGACCACAGGCACCGATTGTATCCGCAGTGCGCGGCATTTTCCACCGAATGAGCACACCCAGCACCACTGGCGCGATGGTGAGCTGAAAGGCCGATAAACACAGCCCCCATGCATCGACCGGGACATATTTACCCGCGAGCACACTGGTCCACATCGGCGTGAAGAAGAAGGCCAACAACGTCGAGCACAAGGTCAGCACCACCGACAGGGCCACATTCGCTTTTGCAAGATAGCTAATCATGTTCGACGCCATGCCACCAGGGCAGCTTGCCACAAGGATGATGCCAACAGCGAGACCGGGTTCGAGCTTCAATGCCATGGCCACGAGCCAACCAGACAATGGCATGATCGTGTATTGCGCCCCGAAGCCGAGCGCCACACTGCCTGGCATGCGCCCGATGGCTTTGAAGTCATCGATACTTAAAGTTAGTCCCATGCCGAGCATCGACGCTGCGAGCGACCAGAAGATCCACGGTTTGTCGAACCACAGCATCGTCTGCGGTTTGAAGAACGCAATCACCGCGAGGGTGACGAGCCACACAGGGTAGAGATTGTTGAACCAGTTGAGGAAGCGAATCATGAGAGATCAGTTGGAAACATCGCGCACACCGGAGAAACCAGGACCTCCAGCACCAACATAGCCGTTGCTGGCACCCGCCGCATCTGGAGTGACCCAGAAAGCATACAAGGAACCGCGGGTGAGATGAAAACGGAAGCGAACAGGTCTGCCAACGAGGGTCGATAACTCAGGCATTTCGACCTTGGCTTTTGTGTGATCACCCGAGATTGCTTTGGATCTTGCGAGCACCGTTCCAGCTTCATCCAATACTTCCACACGAAGCTCACCGTTAAAATTCACAAAGAGATGGTCGCCTTTGAAGTTCACCCGTCGTGTGGTGAGCGTTCCCGCACCCTCCATGGAGGCGAAGCCATCGCGGCGAAGTGTGGCAAGTCCGATGCTGCCACCTGTGTACATACCACGATGGCCATTCGGTGCGATGCCGCTCGTGCCCATGTAGGGAAAGACGAGTTGGTCATCAAGCACCACAAACACGCCTGCGGCACCGTGCAGATAACCTCGATCCCAGGAACCCTCCGTGCGTGAGCCCATGATGAATCCGCTGCGGTCGGGTCGATCCCAATGAAAACCGTCGCGACTGAATCCCAGCTCGAGGTCCGTCAGTTTGGGGAACTTGCCTTGCTCACAAATTTCATTTTTCGGCCCCCGATGAATGTAATGCATGCCGACCATCAGGCTCTCATAGGCCACAGCATTCAGGCTGTAGAGCTGCGCTTGTTCGCCAGCTCCCGGATAGCGGCCCACAGGCTCGGGACGGTCAAGCTTATCCGCACAGGTCCAATAAACGGCGTTCTCCCAATCTGCACCTTTGAAGAAATCATCGCTTTCAAAGTAGTAGCGGCTGCGACCACGTGAGGTGCCCCGCTTGACGCTGAAACACCACTTCTCGCGAAAAGGATTGAAGAAGAAAGAGCAGTAGTCATCCGCAGCGATGCTGGTCGGCACCGCATCGGACCACGTCTTGCCGTCGGAGACATGCAGCGAATGCATGAAGCCATCGGGCCGCTGCTCCTTGGGCACATGCAGCCAGCACGTCAGATACTTGATCCGCTCCGCAGGACTCTTGGCATTCAAGTCGAGCCACACACAGTTGTCAGATCCACCCGTGGCGAGCTTGGGTCCTGTCCAGCGAAGCCCCTCGGGCAAAAGCTGACCGTGCCGTGTCCATGTCTTCATGTCTGGGCTCGTGGCGAGCGAGAGTGGTCCCCGCCAGCCCGCCACATAGAACATTTTGAAAAGCTTCTCCGCTGGATCATAAAAGACCCCGCCTTGACCCGTGAACGTCGTGGCCTGCTCACCACGTTCGCCCTGAGTAGCTGGGCCGAGTTCGCGTTCGGTCTCGGCTTTGAAGACAGGGTTGCCTTCAAACTTCTGCGCTTGATGGAAACGGCGCTTCAATGTGGTTTTCTCGATGAGGAAATCATCAACAAAGAGCTGCCTGCCGACATCAATCGAGATCACTTCAGGTGGATGCTGCAAATACGGCACGGCCATTGGTTCAGCCGAATCCGGATCAAGATGCTGCGGCGGCCAGAGCTCAGGCAGTGTGATGCCATTGTAAAGTTTAGCCCCTTGATTCTGACTCCAGGGTTTCGGGGGTGTTGGAGTAAAGGCCTTCAACTCCGTCCCTTCAGCCATGATCAACAAGACCATCTTTTTGAATCGCAACCGCTCACCTGTTTTCACCACTTTGCGATAAAGGCTCACGCGATTGACCTCGCCGGGGAAGAGCTGCACCTCGGGCACATCGACCTTCATAAAACCAGCTTTGATCAGCGCTTTGTCCTGACTCGAGGCTTGAGGGCGAACAGTCGGTGTCAGGGCGAAGAGCGTGCCTGGCTTGGTCACCTCCACATCGGTCTTTTCAATGCTGAGGCGAAGAAAGGGAAGATCGCGCACGGCCTCAGGCATTTCACTCACTTCATACTCACGATCCGTGAAGAGTTTCACGCCAGGTTTCATCACGGCGTCTTCCTCCGGGGGTGGAGGCGGCCAAACCAGGCGCTTTTGATCGGCTTGCGGCTCGAACTGACCCACGTCCTCCAGTTTGCCAAACATGATGCGAGCCTTCTGAGGTCCTTGCGTGACTGCCAGCCAGATCACTCCATCGTGCTCATGGAACGTGGGATATTGAAACGATTCGGGTGACTCGAAGCGATACTTGCGCTCCCAGGTTCGGCCATCGGCCGAGATGTCCACATTGAAGACACTGCGGCCCACGCCCTGAATTTTGGTGGCCTCCTGCCAGCCGAGGTAATAGACAGCGCCAAACTTGTCGAAGGTCGGTTTTGAGTTCGTTCCATTGGGCACATGCGGCATCTCCTGCCCAACACTCCACGTCTTACCATCAGCGCTTGTGGTGAAGTGATAGTTGCCTTTGTCATTGCGACAAATGGCCATCCAGGTGCCGTCGGGAAGGCGGTTGATTGCGGATTCGCTGAGTTGTTGCGACTGCGGTTCGTTGTAGTGACCCAGCACCTCAAAGGTCACGAGGTCATCATGCACCAACGCTAGGGCGTTTTGTTTGCCCGTGAAGTTGTTGAGAGCAACGTAGAGTTTGCCATCGAACTTCTTGAAGGAATCAAAGATGAAGAACGATGAGTCCACGGCCTTTTTCGTGAAACCTTGTGCCGCTGCATCCGCATGAAAATACTGTGGCTGGAACTCAAAGGTGCCCGCCGCCGTCTTGAGCTTGGCCTTGTGAATCGTCGGCGCAAAGTCGCCGTTCTTCAGATCAAAATCGCGGAACCACATCTGCGATTGGCGTTTGCCCGGATCTTCACTCGTGAAGTAGCAGCGCAGGGTCTTGGCATCTTTTTGAAGAATGCGCGGCACAAAACAAGCCCCCACCGGCAAGGTCTCATTTTCAAAGACCTGCTCACCCTTCGCGAAGTCGATTACCTTTTCCAAAGCCAGCGTCTTCAGGTTCACGATGGACATCGTCGCGTAGATAAACGGCCAACCTGCGCTCTCACCTGCCTTCAGATCATTCGCCTCGGTCACGATGTAAGCGCAATCTCCCACACAAACGAACTCGGCATCATGCGCCCCTTTGACACGAGCCGCGGAAGTGTTCACCAGCCGTCGCATCACCCCATCCCCCGCCAGCGCAGCATCCCAACCCGATGGCAAGAGACTCTGCGCCGACACCAGCGGCACCATCAGGGCGAAAAGGAAGAGAAAGGCTTTCATCATGAACGAGAGCCCTTTAAACGCCCGTCCCAGAGCTCATTCAGCACCGATGGATAGGTTTGAGGTGTTATGTTAACACTTCACAATCGCCGTGACTTTAAGCATGGCATCAACCGGCTGCATGTTATGCTAACACCATGCCCGCCGAACCGACTGCTGCCACGCTCAAAGACATCGCCCGCGCCACAGGGGTGTCGATGATGACTGTCTCGCGGGTGCTGCGCGGGGCACCGAAGGTTTCAGCGGCAAAGCGTGAACTGGTGATGCAGGAAGCGCAGCGGCTGAACTACCAGCCTGACCCGTATCTGGCGCGGATGATGCAGGTGGTGCGCAGCAAAAAGGAGACGCGGGTGCGGGCGGTGATCGCGGTGATCCGTGAGCATGTGCCGCAGGATGGATTGCTGAGCCCTTCGTATCAATATGTGCCCGTCGAAGACATTCGCCGACGCGCGCATGGGCATGGCTACTCGGTGGAGGAGTTTCATTTGGGCAAGGACGGTCTCACGCCCAAGAAGCTGCAAAAAATTCTCCAGGCGCGTGGCATTGAGGGCGTGATCGTTTCACCCCAGAGCACCCAGCTTCCATGCAGCAAGCTCGACTACTCGCCCTTTGCCGCCGTGACGTTTGGAAATGCGATGAGCCAACCTGCGCTGCACATGTGTGCGGGCAACATGACGCTGGGTATCCACACCGCGGCGGAGCAGCTCCAGGCACGCGGTTACCGGCGCATCGGTGTGGCAGTCACGAAGTGGATCGTGAACCGCTCGCAATTCGGTTACAGCGGGGGTCTGTTTCATTGGCAGCATGGCTTGTCAGCCGAAGATCGCGTGCCGCTGCTGCTTTTTCCGAACAACGATATCAGCCGTGGTTACGAGGCTTTTGCCACATGGATGGACGAACATCGACCCGACGCGTTGATCACTTTTGACACGCATGTGCCCGCCTGGTTGAAGCGACTGGGCCTGCGTTTTCCAGAGGACATCGGCTTTGTCGTGCATGACTGGACGCCAAAGATGCCTGACCTCGCCGGCATTTACCAAAGGCGTGACCACCTTGCGGCGGCGGCGGTCGATTTGATCGTGACTCAACTTTCCCAGCACGAGCACGGGGTGCCCGATGTGCCACGCCAGATCATGATTCCGCCTCAATGGGTGGAGGGTTCAAGTGTGCGCGCGCGTCAGTAGGGTGGGCTTTTCAGCCTGCATCAAAGACGACCAACATCTGAAGAAGGAAGCTTCCTAAATCTCCAAAAGAGGACTCCAATCGAAATTCCGATCAGAGTCACAAAACCCAGGGTCAGCACACCCATTGCCCCAGCATGCAGTGCAGGCGGAGTGCTGCGATTGGCCAAGACGATCTCACGATTCAGCAAAGTGAACCAAACAAGAACCATTGAAGCAAGGGTGCGCGCCCAGACATTCATGATCTGGCAGGCTGTGGGATATTGTTCGGGGCTACGCCAATAGGCCGCGTTTGGCATATTGATCAGGCTCGGAGGCAACCAACGCATGAGGGCACAAAGTCCGACCAAGAGAGCAGGAACGCCCAAACCCATCACCGCCATCCCAAAACCATGTTCTGACCGATTCATCCAGCCATTGGCATTGCCTGACCCATCAAAGTGAGTCGCCACTTGATCGGGCAGGCCAGGCAGCCATCTGCAGTGGGTGACCAGGAAAAGTGCAGCAGCTAGACCGAACAGAATCCAGGTGACGCGGGATGAGATGGCGTGTGTTCCCCTTGGTTTAAGCCCACTGAAATAACAGGCCGATGAGCATCTTGGATAAAATCTCGGCCAGGAGCAGACTCACGGCGAAAGCCCCCACGGCTTTGCCACCTCGCAGATTGCAGCAATGCGAGAATGACTTCCACATGAGCGCCACCATCCAGACCGTGCAGGCAAGCATCACAATCGTGACGATGGCAAAAACGAATCCATCCCAACCCATGGGAGGCAGAGCAAACGTAGTAGCACCGGGTTTGATCGTTTGCAGGGACATCACCAGCGCATCGGTGTATCGATGAAACCCTGGGGCTAAACAGCCCAGACTAACCAAAAGCATGGGCCAACGAGCCAGGGCCTGCGTGCCCATCAGGTCGATGACACGAAAGGCTGTTTTTGACAGACTTTTTCCGGCAATCAACAGGAGCACGGTGAGAGAGAGCCAGTTGATTAAACCCTCAGCCAAGGCCACCCACAGAGGCGTCTTGCCGCCCACATGAGCGTCCAGCACGCCATCAAAATGCAGGTTTTGCCTGAAGCCGATTCCGCCTGCCAACAGAATGGCTGCCAGTCCCAGCAGGAGGGAACTCATGCCTGCCACACGGTGAAAGGGATGAAACAAAAACTGGCTGAGACGATTCGGTGCGTTCGATTTCATGAGGCCTGGGATTGCAGTTTCGCGATCACGTCATCCAGTCGATTTCTCACGGTCGGGTAGCTGATTTTCATCAGCGCTGCCATTTCCTTGAGGCTGCCACTGGCTTTGACAAAATCACAGATGAAGGCCTGATCCTCAGCCGA
>JAIXVB010000677.1 GCA_027483245.1 Verrucomicrobiaceae bacterium
CCAGAGCGATGCCCCGATCAGCATGATGCAAGCGGTGCGCGGTGTGGTGCATGAAGGCCTGACACCGGCGCAGGGTTACGAGATGTACAACGATCTCAAAGCCAAGGGCACGAAGTAAGCCTGACCAGAACGAAACTCCAAGGCATCTCTCAAGCCCCGTCTGTGGCTTGAGAGATTGTTTTTTATAGGCCTGAGGCGAAGCCAACGCGCCGATAGCGAAGGGGACGCTCCCTTCAGAGGTCGGAACCAGCGAACATTTACCCGCTTTCCTGCGTTGGAAGAATCCGCTTTGAGCCCCTAAGAACAAAAAATCTGTTTGCAAATAAAGAGGGCGTCTTCATAAAGCGGCCCGCGTTTTGAACGTGGCGATGTGACGCCCTGTCTCATTGCGCTCTCCTTCCACACAACTTCAACTCAACCATGACAGTGACATTATGATCCAAGTGCAAAACCTCCGAAAAGTATTCGGTAGCAAGGTGGCGGTGGACGACGTCTCCTTCACCGTTGAAAAAGGCCAGGTGCTCGGCTTCCTGGGACCCAACGGTGCCGGCAAATCCACCTCCATGAGAATGGTGACCGGCTACTTCCGGCCGACCTCGGGTAAAATCACTCTTGGCGG
This sequence comes from Verrucomicrobiaceae bacterium, assembly GCA_027483245.1. Taxonomy (GTDB): domain Bacteria; phylum Verrucomicrobiota; class Verrucomicrobiia; order Verrucomicrobiales; family Verrucomicrobiaceae; genus Prosthecobacter. The sequence goes on from JAIXVB010000677.1 coordinate 620, forward strand.
CATCGACATGCTGGAAGAGCCTGAACTCGCCAAACGCAGCCTCGGTTACCTTCCAGAAAATGCCCCGCTCTATTCCGACATGACCGTGGCGAGCTTTCTTGGCTTCTGCGCCGAGATGCGTGGACTCACCGGCAGCGCCCGCAATAAGGCCGTGGATCGTGTGCTCGAACTTTGCTTCCTGGAAAATGTCCGCAATCAGAGCGTCGATACCCTCTCAAAGGGCTATCGCCACCGCACCTGTTTTGCGCAAAGCATCATTCATGACCCCGAGGTCTTGATTCTGGACGAGCCGACCGATGGTCTGGATCCGAATCAAAAGCATGAAATCCGTGGTTTGATCAAACGCATGGGTCAAAACAAGGCGATCATCTTCTCCACACACATTCTGGAAGAAGTCGAGGCGGTCTGTTCTCGCGCGATCATCATCGACCGCGGCAAAGTGGTGGCAGATGGAACACCTGAGCAGCTCAAAAAGCTCGTCCCGGGCGTCAACACCCTGGATGAAGTCTTCCGCTCCATCACGCGTCCTGACACCGTGAAATAACACCGTCCCTTCGACTGAACTTTTGTCCCCTATTCTGAATCCATCATGAACAATCGAGATGTGGCCAACACCTTGGCAATCTTCAAGCGGGAGTTCCTCTCCTACTTCAATTCGCCCGTGTTTTACGTTATCGTGGTGATCTACCTCCTGGCCTCCATGGGCTTTGCGTTCTTCTTCGGACGCTTGTTAGACACTGACAATGCCTCCCTGGCACAGCCATTCTTTTTTTGGCACCCTTGGATCTACATTGTGCTCGCTCCTGCGGTGGGCATGCGCATGTGGTCTGAGGAACATCGCTTGGGAACCTTTGAACTGCTCATGACCATGCCGCTTTCTCCTTGGCAGGCCATCGTGGGTAAGTTCGTCGCAGCAGCGTTGGTTTGGGCCATTGGACTCGCCCTAACGTTTCCCGTCGTGCTGACCGTTTGCTGGTTGGGTGATCCTGATCCAGGACCAATCGTGACAGGTTACGCGGCCAGCTATCTATATGCCTTGGGTTGCCTTGCCGTCACCAGCGCGGCCAGTGCCTACACACGCAGTCAGGTGGTGTGCTTCATTGTCAGCGTCGCTCTTTGCATCCTGCTGACACTCATTGGTTACCCAGGCATCGTGGACACCGTCGTTCGCACGGTTCCAGCTTCCTTGGAGTCCATTGTGCGCTTCGTCAGCTACCTGAGCTTCATGGATCACTTCTATGAAATGTCGAAGGGCATCTTTGTCTTCCGCGACGTGCTTTATTTCCTTTCCGTGATCGTCGTTTCCCTTCTGGTGACACACCTCGGTCTGCGCTCCAAACGCGCTTGATGAAACAGAACTGAACCCCAAAAATCTCTGATCATCCCATTATGAATCTGAATAGCAAAGAAGGCACCGCAGGCATCACGGCCCTGCTGGTCATCGCCATCGTCGGGGCCGTGAACTTCCTGGTCGGTGGCCTGGGCTTGGGTAACTTCCGAGTCGATTTGACCGAAGACAAGCTCTACACCCTGTCGAATGGCACGAAAAATATCCTGGACCGTCTGAACCCAGACACACCGGTGACGATTCGTTACTACGTGTCCTCGGAAGACCGGGTGATGCCTCCTGTCTTGAAATCCCACGCTCGCACCGTTCAGGACCTGTTGCTGGAGTTCCAAAAAGCTTCCAAGAACAAAGTCATTCTGGAAAAGCTGAATCCGAATCCCAACACGGAAGACGAGGACAAAGCCCGTGAAGACGACCTGCAAGGCATGCAGGTAAATGCGGAGGGTGACAATGTTTACCTCGGCATGGCCATTCAGAGTGGCGCGCAAAAAGAAGTGCTGCCTTTCCTCAATCCGAGTGAAGAAACCGCGCTGGAATACAACATCTCACGCGCCATCCAAAAAGTCTCCAAGACCACCAAAACGGTCATCGGCGTCATGAGTGCCATGCCCATCATGGGTTCTCCCATGTATCCCTACCAGCGCCAACGCGGTCAGGAGCCTTGGATTTTGGTGCAACGTCTGCGTATGGACTATGAAGTGCGTGACATTCCGATCGGGTCGGATTCAATCGACGCAGACGTGAACACGCTGGTGGTCATCCATCCAGCCGACATCACCGAGCGCGCGGAATATGCCATCGATCAATACCTGCTCAAAGGTGGCAAAGTCATTGCTCTCGTCGATCCGCAGAGCTGGATCGCCCAGGCTTACAGCGGTCAGCCGAACCCCATGACAGGTCAACCTGGAGGCGTGATCAACACATCCTCCGATCTGCCCAACCTCTTCAAAAGCTGGGGTGTGACTTATGACAAAGGTCTGGTCGTGGCCGACGTGAACTATCGTTCGATGATGCAGGGTCGCCAAAACCCAGTCGCGCTGAAATTGCCCAAGGAAGCCCTGAGCAAGGAGGATCGCATCACCTCTGAACTCCAATCGCTCATGATGATGTCCGCAGGTTCCTTCGACATCACTCCCAAGGACGGCCTGACGGTCAGCAAATTGGCCGAGAGTTCTGAGGCCAGTGAGATGATCGACACCACCGCCGCTGAAAAGCTGCGCCGTGAAAATCTCACCAGCTTCAATCCGAGCGGTCGCAAGCAATTGTTGGCTGTGCAGCTAACCGGAAAATTCAAAACCGCTTTCCCCAATGGCAAGCCCGCCGGTCCAGCACCAAGCCCCGAGTCGGGCGGTGCTCAAGAAGATGCAACAGCTCCCAAAGCCGCTGCGGAAGCAACTCCTGCACCGGCTACTGCTGTAGCTCCAGCGCCTGCTCCCGTGGCAGCTCCTGCGACTCCAGCACCCGCAGTTGCGGCTCCTGCTGCGCCAAGTGCTCCCGCCACTGAGGAGAAAAAAGAATCCCCTAAAGATGACGGCACCATCAAGGAATCCACCAACAATGAAGGCATGGTCGTTCTCTTGGCCGATGCCGACATGATGTATGACGCCTTCTGCGTGCAGCAAGACGCCATGACTGGTGGTCTCATCGCTTCGAACTCCAATTTGCCTCTCTTGCTGAATGCCGTTGAGGTGCTCAGTGGCGGCGGTGATCTCCTGCAAGTTCGCAGCCGCGCCAGCACCCAGCGTCCCTTTGTAAAGATGGATGAACTGCGTGAGAAGGTGGAAAAAGACTTCCGCCCGAAACTGCAAGCTCTCCAAACTGATTTGGACGCTACCGCTCAACAAATGGGGCCTCTGCGCGTGAAAAATGGCCAACTTGCCGATCCTGCGCAGATCAAGAAACTGGAAGATCTCATGAAGAAGCAGACGGAGATCAATCGCGAAATCCGCGAGATCAAAAAGACGCAAAACAAGGACATCGACTTCGCTGAATCGATCATCACCTTGCTCAACATTCTTTGTGTTCCTTTGCTGGTCGTCTGCGTGGGCGTCATCCTCGCCATCCGCCGCCGTGTGACCACGGCCGCGGTCTGATCCATCCACTTATCCCTTCAATTCTCTTCCAATATCCATGAAGAAGATCCTTCTCCTTTTGGTCATCCTTGGTGGACTGATTGCCACCGCTGTGTGGTATCAGGACCAACAAAATCAGACCCTCAACACGGCCGCAAGTCGTGGCGTTAAAACGCGTGAACAATTGTTGCCTAATCTTGACGTCAGCGCAGTTCAAAAAATCCGCCTCAAAGATGCCACTTCCGAGGTCAACATTGTGGTCAATGAAGATCGCAAAGGCGCAAAGATCACCGAGCGCAATGGCTATCCAGCGAGCCTGGAACGCCTGAACACGGTGCTGACTGAACTGCGTGAGCAGAAGATCGCCAGCAAACAACCTCTCGGCAAAGGTGCTTGGGCTAAAGAGGCACTTCTCCCTCCAGGTGAAGGCAGCGAAGGTGTTGGCACTCAGGTCGAGCTCATCACTCATGGCGATAAAGTGCTGGCCTCAATGATCCTGGGCAAACAGGTGGAATCTGCCGGTGGCGTTTCTGCCAGTCCGATGAGCGGTGGCAATCAGCGCATGGTCCGCATTCCTGAGGATGGCGACACGATCTGGGTGATCAGCAATACCTTCTTCGACTTGGAAACCAAACCTGAGTCCTGGTTGGAAAAGGCCTTCATCGACGTGCAGAAGATCAAAGACATCACGCTCACGAACCCCAAGGCCGATGAAAGCTGGAAGGTGGGTCGCGCCAAGGACGAAGATGTTGACTTTGATCTGCTCGATCCCAAAAACGGAGAAGCTTTGGATCGCCCAAAACTGCCTGTGAGCAGCTTGCTTTCAGCGCCCACCTTCAACGATGTGCATCCGAAAGAGAAAAGCGCTGAACTGCTGAAGGATGCGCTGAAAGCCACAATCACCACCTTTGATGGCTTCACTTATGACATCCAAGTCGCGAAAGTGGCGAAGGATGGTGCGGACAAGTATTTCATGAGTGTCGCAGTGAAAGCGGAAATTCCGAAGACTCGCACCCCCGTGAAGGACGAGAAAGAAGAGGACAAGAAGAAGGCTGAAGAGGCCTTTGCCGCCGACAAAAAATCCAAGGAAGAGAAACTGGCCAAAGAACAACGCTTCGCGGGCTGGATCTATGAGGTGTCCGAATACACCGTGAACAGCCTCTTCAAGAAGCGCAGTGAAATCGTCAAAGTCGCCGCCAAAGCTGAGCCTGCAGCAGCAGCACCCGCAGCGACGCCTGAAGGTGCGAGCCCCAATGTCGTGGACCCCAAAAAAGTCCTCCAGGGCATGTCTCAACTCGGAGGTGCTGCGAGCGCAACCACTCCTCCGATCAGCGTGACCACGCCTCCTGTTGCCGTGCCTCCCGTTCCAACCCCGGAAGTGAAGCCTGCACCGTCTCCGGAGGCCAATCCGGCGGTGCCTGAGAAAAAGTGATTGATTTGAACGAAGTCCATCCCTCTCGATCTGAGAGGGAATGATTTGAAAGCGCCAGGAGGTTTGAGGCCGCAATGCCCAGCTTCCTGGCACTTTTCTTTTTTGAAGGCGTCACACGAAGCTGTCTAGCCGACACAGTTTTTGCACGTATGTCTCTCTGAATGTCTGAAACTCCCCCCTCTACCTCACAAGGCCGCTGGATTCGTGCGGCACTGGTCATCTTTCCCGTCGGCACCGTCATCTTGGGCATCGCTTCGTTTGGCTTTTGGTGGGTCAAAAAAGTGAAGGTGGAGGAACGCAGTTACAAATATGCGCTGGCCCTGCGCCGTGATCTTTCGGAAAGCGGCGTCAAACGTCACGTGGAGATTCTCCAGGAGGTCATGAGCCAAGAGATCGCCCAGCGTTTGCCCGCCGTGGCGGCTTATTTGGAGTCCAGCATGGGAGCTGAAAACATGGGCTATCAGATCCGCCGGACACGCACCCAATTCAAGGAGGTGGAGCTGTCGAATGTGGATGTCGATCTCACCGGCAAACAGCGCCCTCGTGAGATCATTCTATTTCTCGTTGTCTATGGCGATGCCGAACGTCAACAGGCCGAGGCTCACGCTTTGGCCTCGCTCTTGGCCTTGGCTCATGCGCTCACGGGTGAATCGGGCACCTACACCCTTCGTTTCGCAGCGGTTCCTTCGGCCCATGACCCGGAAGCCCTGGAGCGTCTGAGTGTTGCCATGCGCGCCCGCGAGGAGCGGGTGCTCCAGGTCTTTGTGCCAGGCGGCGTCTCGGAAAGCTCCCTGGCTGCCATTCGGACGGGTCTTCGCACCGAGGCGTCTGGAACCGTGGTGACGCCCTTGCCTGCAACGACTGATGTTGCGTCCACCTTGTCCGCTGCTCAGGTCATGAAACCCAAGTTGATCGAGGCTGCGAAGTAGGTCGCCTCCATGTCATGAAGTGACCTTGTCTTCATGGAGTGAACGAAACATCTCGACACGGACACACGTTTGAGTTTTTCCTCTTCACCTCGCATGAAACTCACGCTCTGCCTCCTGACTCTGCTCGCCTTCGCCCCTTTCGCCAAGTCTGAAAACTGGCCCAACTGGCGTGGCCCCAATCAGGACGGCTCCAGCCCTGAGAAAAACCTGCCTGCGAAATTTAGCAAGACGGAGGGTGTCAAATGGGCTGTGGATGTGCCTGCCATTTCGGCATCTGTGCCTGTGGTCTGGGGAGACAAAGTTTTTATTACGGCCCCAATTGTCGATAAACAGCAGCTGGTGGGGCTCTGCTACGATGCGAAAACCGGCAAGGAACTGTGGCGGAAAGTGGTCTCTGAAGGTGGGCTCCAGTGGGACAACAAAAGCAATCTCGCCAGCCCATCTCCAGTGACGGATGGCAAGAGCGTCATCTTCCTTTTTGCCGATGCAGTCGCAGCCAGTTATGATCTGGAGGGCAACCTTCAATGGCGTCGAGATTTTAAAGAAACCCACGGTGCCTTCGCCACTCAGTGGACCTATGGCAGCAGTCCTGCGCTGGATGGCGGGCGTCTTTACATTCAGGTGCTGCAGCGCAATGAAACCTTTGAATTCCAGGGTTTCGCCAAGGGCACTCCCGGCAAAGACATGACCAGTTACATCCTCGCCGTGGACCCTGCGACCGGCAAGGATCTATGGAAGCACCTGCGCCCGACACCGGCTGAGGTCGAGTCGCTGGAGGCCTTCAGTTCTCCCGTGTTCGCCGATCACGCCGGCAAGCGTGTGATGCTCATTTCTGGAGGCGACACGCTCACTCTCCATGATGCAGTCACCGGTGACGAATTCGCGCGCTTAGCGACCTGGAATCTCCCGGGTGAAGGTTACAACAAGTTCTTCCGGCTCGTTCCATCGCCCGTTGTGGGGGAGGGGATTGCATTGGTTTGTGCGCCCAAAAATTCGCCGGTTTTCGCCATGCCGCTCGACAGCAAAGGCAAGGATGTGGCACCGCTCTGGACCAGCGATCCGAAGGTCGTCACCACGGATGTTTCGACCCCTGCCTTTTACGAAGGCAGCTTTTATGTGCTGGATAGCGGACGCCGCACGGTGAGTCGTGTGGAACCGAAGACGGGCAAAGTGATTTGGACCGGCGAAACGGGCAGCAAATCCAAGTTCGAGAGCAGCCCCACCGTGGTTGATGGCAAAATTTACATGACCAATTTCTGGGGCGATGTCTATGTCGTCAAGGCGGGCGGAGACCAGTTTGAACTGCTCAGCGTCAATGCCATGGGAGATGGCAGCAAACCCAACGGCGACGCCGCCAGTTGCCGCAGTAGCATCGCCGCGGCCAATGGCTGCCTGTTTATCCGCACTCAGGACAAACTCTACTGCATTGGTCAGTAATTGAGCCTGGAGCATTTTCCATGACTCTCTGCTCGCCTGATTGTTCAGACTGTGAGAAAGAGCGCGCCTCATGAAAATCGCCCTTTCCGAATTGGCCGAGCTTTTGGGGGGGCAACTTCTCACAGGCTCCCCTGAAACGATCATCACAGGCTTTGCTTCTCTCAAAGAAGCACAGCCCGGCGATTTGAGCTTCTTTTACGACTCGCGTTACCGGGATCGCCTCGCTGCCACTCGGGCCAGCGCCGTGTTGGTGCCGCCTGGATGGGAGACATACCCGGACAATGTCGCCTGCATTGCCGTGGCCGACCCCTCGCGCTCGTTCGAAAAGGTGGTCGATACGTATGGCTTCCACGCGGCTGCTTTTGAGGCGGGCATTCATCCGCGGGCCGTCATCGCAGACGGCGTGATTGCGGA
>JAIXVB010000533.1 GCA_027483245.1 Verrucomicrobiaceae bacterium
GCGGAGGGGTTTCCCGGCTTTCATTTCACCGAAGAGAAGTCTGAAGGCGAGCTGGTGCCGGCCCAGGAGAGAGCCGAGTACTTTCCAGTTTTCTACCTTGAGAGCCTGCAGAAAAACGCGCCTGCCCTGGGTTTCAATGTCGCCTCAGAACCCCATCGCCGCGAAGCACTGGAGCAAGCCCGTGATACTGGAAATCCCAGGGCCACCGCGCCGATTCGTTTGGCTCAGGAACAAGGCTCGCAACGTGGGTTTGTGGTTTTTGAACCTCTCTACAACGGCCCCACAGGCTCTCTTGAGGAAAGACGTCAATCTTTGTTAGGCTTTGCCACCGCTGTGTTTCGGATCGGCGATCTCATTGATCTGTCTTTGGCCGGGGCACGGGAAAATGGCGTGGCGCTCACACTACGCGATCAGGCAGATGGCAGCTTATTGTATTATCAAGCAGGAGACCGACTCAGCAATCACCCCACTTGGACCACCAGTGTGAATGTGGCGGGCAGGCAGTGGACGTTGTTGTTTGAGCCCACCACGGCGTTTTTTGCGCTGAGTTCAGATGCCATGCCCTGGATCACCCTCTGCGGTGGACTGGTGATCACCGCGCTGCTTTCCACCTACCTGTGGAGGAGCGCGACTCAGACCGCTGAAGTGCGGCGGGCTCAACGAGAGCTGCTCACCGAGGTGGCCGTGCGCAAACAAGCGGAAGCCAGTGCCGAGGCGGCCAATCGTGCCAAATCAGAATTCCTAGCCAACATGAGCCACGAGATTCGCACGCCCATGAATGCCATTCTGGGTTATGCTCAGATCCTCGCCCGCGATGGTGCCCTGCCCCGTTTTCATCGCGATGCGGTGGCGACGATCTTGAACAGTGGCGATCACTTGCTGCATCTGATCCAGGAGATTTTGGATCTGTCAAAGATCGATGCGGGGCACATGGAGATCGAAAAAACCAACTTCGATCTCGCGGCGCTCGTGCGTGAACTTGGGGCGATGTTTCAACATCCATGCGAGGAAAAGCAGATCGGTTTTCGGATAGAAACACCTCCCTTTGAAAAGGCGGTGGCCGTGCAAGGTGATGAAGGGAAACTGCGGCAAGTGCTGATCAATCTGCTGGGCAATGCGGTCAAGTTCACGACCCAAGGCAGGGTCATCCTACGGGCCATCCCCTTGGAGGACGACTGCTGGCGATTCGAGGTGGAAGATACTGGCATCGGCATTCCTCCTGCCGCTGTTCAGCGCATCTTCGATCCCTTCCAACAGGAGGCTGGCGCTCGCGGGGGGACCGGTTTGGGGCTAACGATCGCACGTCGTCAGATGGAGATTCTGGGCGGCAAGATTGGGGTTCATTCGGAGGCCGGGAAAGGCTCGTGTTTTCATGTCGAACTGGCGCTGCCCTCGGCAGAAAATCCAGGGGTGTCGCGCGCCTCGGTGCGTGAGCTGGTCAAGCTGGCGCAGGGCTGCTCAGTCAGAGCGCTGGTGGTGGATGACATCCGAGAAAATCGTGAAGTGCTAGCCTCCATGCTCACGCTCATTGGGTGTGAGGTTGTGCTGGCAGAGCATGGCAGGCAAGCCGTGGAGGTAATGCATGTTTCACGTCCACAGATCGTGTTCATGGACATTCGGATGCCTAAATTTGATGGGCTGGAGGCCACCCGGCGCATCCTGGAAGAATTCGATTCTCAAGAGGTCAAAATCGTCGCCACCTCGGCCTCCGCCTTGGCGCATGAGCGTGATCTTTGCCTCAAGGCAGGCTGCGATGACTTTGTGGCAAAGCCATTCCGAGCCGAACGCATCTACGGCTGCCTGCGTCATTTGTTAGGCGTTGAATTTGAATACAAGGACGACCCTTTGCGCGCCGATCTGGGGAACTCCATCGACCTGAGTCAAATCAGCCTGCCCGAGGAATTGGCTGCGCGTTTGACCATGGCTGCGGAGCTGCACAGCGCCACTGTGCTCAAAAGCTGCCTCACAGAACTCGAACAACTGGGCAATGCAGGCGAGCGGCTGGCACAACATCTGCGCGGCTTTTTGGCCAGTTACGACATGAAAACCATCCAGCGAATCATCGCTCAAATTTCCATCGCATGAATCGTCCACGCATCCTCATCGCTGATGATACCGCCGCCAGTCTTTCCCTGCTCAGTCATGTGCTGGAGCCACAGGGTTATGAGATCCTCGCGGTCTCCAGTGGCAAAGACGCGCTCAAACTGGCGGAACGTGCGCAGCCCGATCTCATCCTGCTGGATGTGATGATGCCAGGGCACGATGGCTTCCATGTCTGCCGGACACTGAAGGCAGAGGATAGCACGCGGAACATCCCGGTCATTTTCATCACCAGTCGCAATGACACAGCAAGCATTCTCAATGGCTTTCGTGTCGGGGCCGTGGATTACATTGTGAAACCTTACCAGTCTGAAGAAGTGGTCACTCGCGTGGCCACGCATCTGAAGATCAGTGGTCTGACGCGTGAGCTGCAGCAGCGCAATGCTGAACTGGAAGCCGAAGTGGCGCGCCGAGTCGAGGCTGAGCGCACCCGAGACAAAGCCACCCAGCGATTGTCCACGCTCGCCTCACGCGAGGCGCAGCGCTGGGGACTGGAGGGTTTTGTGGGCAACAGTGCGCACACGAAGCGCATCTTGGCGGACATCGAAAGGCTGCGACAGTTTGCCAAAACCAGCGTCATGATTACGGGGGAGAGTGGCACGGGCAAAGAACTGGTGGCACGGGCATTGCATCATCACAGTCCGCGTGCAGAGGCCTCCTTCATCCCGGTGAACTGCGTGGCGGTGCCCTCGGAACTTTTGGAATCACTTTTCTTTGGTCATGTCAAAGGGGCCTTCACGGGAGCCACCTCAGATCGCAAAGGATACTTCGAATTGGCCGATGGCGGCAGCCTCTTCCTGGATGAAATCGGTGACATGCCCGCCGCGCTCCAGGCCAAGCTGCTGCGAGTGCTCGAGGATGGCGAAATCACACCTGTCGGCTCGACCAAATCTCATCGAGTGGATGTGCGTGTACTCAGTGCGACCAATGCCGATCTCTCGGCTAAAATCTTGAGCGGCGATTTCCGCCAGGACCTATATTACCGCTTGGCGCGTTTCACGATCGAAACCGCCCCGCTGCGTGAACGCCCAGAAGACCTGCCTTTGTTGGCCGGGCATTTCCTCAAAGTCTTTGCCGCTGAAATGGGCATGGCCGCTCCGAGCCTGGACGAATCCGCGCTAAGCAGCCTGAATCGCCACTCCTTCCCTGGCAACGTGCGCGAACTGAAAAATGTGATGGAGCGCGCCCTCATTCTCAGCGGCGGCAAGACCATCAAACGCGAGCATTTGCAGCTCTTCGAAATCACCACGCCAGCTCCAGTCGCAGCGCCCTCGGCGACCTCACGAACTCAACTCGACAATGTGCCGATGAACCTCGAGGCCGCCGAACACACGCTCATCCAGCGTGCCCTGGAGCAAACGGGCGGCAATGTCACGGAAGCAGCGCGGCTTCTCAATGTGAACCGCAGCCGCATCTACCGTCGAATGCCAGCCACACGCTGACTCAAGAGGAACGGCAGCTTTTCCTCATGTCGCCCAGCTGAAGCTGCAAGGCCGCGCCTGACATGCTGATCTCCACCAGAGACAGGGTGAGGGAACCAGTCATGAGCAGCAGGCTGAGTCCAAAGGCGATCTGGCCACCGGGCTGATGATCAAAAAACAGAAATCCCATGCTCACGGTGCAGGCGATCAAACTCAGAATCCCGGTGACCTGCATGTTGCGAATGTGTCCGATGCGGCGGCTGAGGCTGATGATTTGGGCTTCGATCACGGGGTCATGATTGGTCCGCCAGGAGGCATGCAGACTGCGCACCACGTTGGCCAAGCCGAGGAACCGATTGGTGTAAGCGAGCATGAGCAGCGAGATCGCGGGAAAAAGCAGCGACGGCGTGGAGAGCGGTAAATGGGTGAGGCTCATGAGGGTGAATGGGGCAGTGTCCGTGCTCTGCCGTGAGATGCAAACACCAGAACGAGGGATGCCATCCAGTTGCAGGAATCGCTTCTTTCTTTAAACATCTGACATGGACGTAACTTCTCCCGCAATTGGCATCATCGGTGGCTCCGGACTCTATGACCTCGAAGGCTTTGAAGGCCGGCAGGAGATCGAGGTGATTACTCCTTTTGGCAATCCCTCCGACAAGATCGTCACGGGCACCTACGCCGGACGACGGGTGTATTTCCTGCCCCGTCATGGCAAGGGCCACCGAATCCTGCCCACCGAACTGAATCATCGGGCCAATCTCTGGGCGTTGCGCTCTCTGAATGTGCGCTGGATCATCGCTGTCACAGCGGTCGGAAGCCTCAAGGAGGCCTACAAACCTCGCGATGTCGTGTTGCCCGATCAATTCTTTGATCGCACCAGCCGCCGTGAGCATCACACCTTTTTCGGACGTGGCATCGTCGGCCATGTCGCCTTTGCGGATCCCATCAGTGCAGGGCTACGAGCGCTCTTGCATGAGGAGGCCAAGACGGCAGGGGCCACGGTGCACAATGGCGGCACGTATGTGAACATGGACGGCCCAGCCTTCTCCACTCGAGCGGAATCGAATGCCAATCGTCAGTTAGGCTTCGATGTCATCGGCATGACCAATCTGCCGGAAGCCAAACTGGCCCGTGAAGCCGAAATCGCCCTCGCGACGCTGGCCATGATCACCGATTACGACTGCTGGAAGACCGATGAAGACCACGTCACGGCCGAAGCGGTGATGGCGCATGTTTCCGCCAATGCTGCCATGGCAAAAGCGATCATCGCCAAGGTCATTCCGCGCATTCCCACAGAAGCCAACTGGCCAGAGCATCGCGCCTTGGACGGTGCCATCATGACTGAGCGCCGACTCTGGCCGGAGAAGGTGGCGCAGAGTCTGAAGCCCATGTTAGAGCGCCTGTTTTAGCCTGCCGATCAGGCCTCTGCCAGCAGCAGCTTCTTGGCCTCCGCGAGGTGGATCTTCTGCTCGGCGGGCAGCTCGGGATACTTGAGCTTCATGCTCTGCATTTCATTCAGAATGGCGGCGCTGACGATGAGGCGCATGTTTTTCTTGTCGTCCGCAGGCACCACATACCAGGGGCACTCTTCCGTGCCGGTGCTGTGAATGGCATCCTCATAAGCGTGCATGTACTCTTTCCAGTAACCGCGCTCTTTGACATCCCCTTCTTCGAATTTCCAGTTCTTGCTGGGCGTGTCGATGCGGGAGAGGAAGCGTTTTTTTTGCTCCTCTTTTGACACGTTGAGGAAGAACTTCACGATGCGGATGCCATTGCGATGGCAGTAAGCTTCAAAATTGCGGATGTCCTTGAGTCGATCCGAGAAGAGCTTGTCGAGGTTCTTGGTGGTCTTTTCTGGCAGGCGCTGAATTTTCGTGACGATCTCAGGATGCACGCGACAGACCAGCACTTCCTCATAGTAACTTCGATTGAAGATGCCCAGGCGACCCCGTGGCGGCATGACACGGGTGGTGCGCCACAGGAAGTCGTGATCCAGTTCCGCACTGGTTGGTCGCTTGAAAGCGTGAACTTCCACCCCCTGGGTGTTCACTCCGCTCATCACGTGCTTGATCGTGCTGTCTTTGCCCGCTGCGTCCATGGCCTGAAAGATCAGCAAGAGCCCCTGCCGATCTTGCGCATACATCTTCTGCTGGAGGTCATCGATCTCTTCCCGAAACTGTGCGATCAGCGTCTCGTAGTGCGTGCTGCTTTCATACAGACTCTTGACCTTGGTTTTGCATTTCGAGATGCGAAACGGTTTGCCCTCAGGAACGCGGAAGTCTTCAAGGTCGAGTTTAAGTTTCATGGTGCCCGACAGGATGAACAGAAATCACCTCATGAACAGGACAGGCTCGTAGATTCTGGCAGCTGCCCCAGACTTGGCAAAGAGCCGTTCAAACAGCGGTTTTTTCTGCCCCTGAGATGAAAAAGCGGTTATGAAACGCGAACTATGAACCTCCCAGACTGCATTCGCCTCGAAGAAACCCCGGCCGGTTATCCGATCTGCGTCATCTCCCACGCCTCCGCCACCGCACGTGTGGCGCTCAATGGAGCCCATGTCATGGAGTGGACCCCTGCAGGCCATTCACCGGTGCTTTACCTCAGTCCAGACGCCATCTTGGCGGAAGGAAAAGCGATTCGTGGCGGCATCCCAATTTGCTGGCCATGGTTCAATGCGCATCCGACCGATGCCAGCAAACCCATGCATGGGATCGCCCGGAATCGCCCCTGGACCCTGGTGCGGGCTGACGAGAAGACCGATCACGTGACCCTGCTTTTCAAACTCGAAAGCGATGAGGCGACTCAGGAACTGTGGCCGCAAGATTTCCGCTGTTACCTCGGCATCAGCATCGGCGCGGCGCTGGAAGTCACCCTGATGACCGAGAACACCGGCAGCGAATCCTTTTCTGTGGCGGAAGCTCTTCACACCTATCTGACCGTCGGCGACATCAAACAAATCTCCATCGTCGGTTTGCATGACACCCCCTACCTGGACACCGTGGGTGAACGCACTCTGCGGCATCAGACGGGCGATGTGACCTTTGAGGGAGAGGTGGATCGTCAATACCACAGCACCGCAGGCGTCGTAATTCATGATCCAGCGCTGAGCAGGAAACTCATCGTCGATAAACTGGGCAGCAGCACCACCGTCGTGTGGAATCCCTGGATTGAGAAGTCGAAGCGCCTCGCCGACTTGCCCGATGAAGCCTTTCACAACTTTCTTTGCGTGGAGGCAGCCAATGCAGGCGATGCTACCGTCACCGTTCAGCCCGGTGGCTCTCACGCGATCAGCACTCGCGTGACTGTGAGTGCTTGAGTGCAGCCTTCGCTTTCTCGTCGAGTAATTCAGGGGCCAAAAGTGCTGTTTTCAAACCGGAAAAAATAAAGGAATGCTTTATTTTCAAATAAGCACTCTCTTGTGTTCTTATGGTGGCTGAAAACATTTTTGCCGCTTATAACAGGGCGTCTTCAGCATTCATGAATCTCTTCATCGCTGAACGGTTCAATCCCTTTCAATTCCTATGATGAGTCCATCACCTCGCCTGTTATCGCCAGCCACCTTGGCCAAAGACCTCACCGCTGGCTTGGTGGTGTTTCTCGTTGCACTCCCACTCTGTCTCGGAGTTGCCTTGGCCTCTGGCGCTCCACTTTTCTCTGGGATTGTGGCGGGCATCGTCGGCGGCCTGCTGGTGGGGATGCTCAGCGGATCTCAAACGAGTGTCAGCGGCCCTGCGGCAGGTTTGACCGCGATTGTCGCTGCTCAGATTGGCAAGCTGGGAACATTTGACGCTTTCCTGCTCGCGGTCGTTTTCGCAGGCGTCATTCAGATCGTCCTTGGCATTTGCCGTGCGGGTTTCATCGCTGCGTTCTTTCCCTCCAGTGTGATCAAAGGATTGCTGGCCGCCATTGGCACCATCCTGATCCTGAAACAAATTCCTCACGTCATCGGTCACGACCCAGATCCTGTGGGTGAAATGTCTTTTGATCAGCCGGATAAACAAAACACATTCTCCGAACTCTGGGCTTCCCTCTTCGACATTCAAAATGGAGCCGCTGTGATCGGCATTCTGTCGATCTTGATTCTGTTCTTTTGGGACAAGATCAAGGTGCTGAAAAAATCACCTGTCCCCGCTCCTCTCGTCGTGGTCATCGTGGGCGTGATCATCAGTTTGATCTTCCGTAAACTCGGTGGCGACTGGGCCATCGGCACGAGTCATCTGGTGCAGGTTCCCGTGGCTCAAACATCGGCCGAATTCCTCGGCCTGCTCAGATACCCTGACTTCAGCGCACTCTCCAATCCCACCGTTTACGTAGCGGCCATCACCATCGCCATCGTCGCCTCACTGGAGACCCTGCTCAACCTTGAGGCCGTGGATAAGATCGACCCCGAACAACGTGTCTCCCCCCCGAATCGCGAACTCGTTGCCCAAGGCGTCGGTAACATCGTCGCCGGCATGATCGGTGGTCTTCCGATGACCAGCGTGATCGTGCGCAGCAGCGTCAACATCAACGCCGGAGTGAAGACCAAGCTGAGCGCCATCTGGCATGGCTTTTTGCTCCTCGCCTGTGTGCTTTTGGTCCCGGCTTGGCTCAATGAGATCCCGCTGTCAGCCCTGGCTGCCATCCTTCTCATGACAGGTCTGAAACTGGCCAGTCCCAAACTCTTCCGTCAGATGTGGAATGAAGGCAAAAATCAGTTCCTGCCCTTCATCATCACCGTCGTCGCCATCGTTCTCACCGACCTGCTTCTCGGCATTCTCATCGGCCTCGGGGTCAGCATTGGCTTCATCCTGCGCAGCAATCTGCGTCGCCCGCTGAAGAAGTTCATGGAGAAACACATCACTGGCGATGTCTTGCGCATCGAGCTGGCCAATCAGGTCAGCTTCTTCAGCCGTGCGAGCTTGCTGGAAACGCTCAACAGCGTGCCCGCAGGCGGCCATGTCTTGATCGATGCCCGCAACACCAACTACATTGACACGGACATTCTCGACCTGATTCAGGACTTCCAAAACACCACCACTCAGGCGCATCAGGTTCAGCTCAGCCTCGTCGGATTCAAAGACAAGTATCCACAGGTCGAAGATCGCATCCAATACGTGGACTACAGTAGCCGCGAAGTGCAGAGCGCTCTGACCCCAGAACGCGTGATCGAGATCATGAAGGAAGGCAACGAGCGCTTCCGCAATGGTCAGCAACTCACTCGCGACATCGGTCGTCTGGTAGATGCCACTTCGTCAGGTCAGTTCCCCATGGCGGTCGTGCTCAGTTGCATCGACTCACGCACGCCTGCCGAACTCGTCTTTGACTTGGGTCTGGGTGACATCTTCAGCGTCCGAATCGCGGGTAACATCGCCCGTGATAAAGTGCTCGGCAGCATGGAATACAGCTGCGCCGTTGCAGGAGCCAAGCTCATTCTCGTCATGGGCCACACCTCCTGCGGCGCCGTGAATGCGGCAGTGGATCTGATTTGCAGCCACAAGACAGCTGCCGAAGCCACCGGCTGCGGCAACCTGGATACGCTCATCAGCGAGATCCAATTGTCGGTCGATCTGAACACCTGCAAGAAACCTGAACAATGGCTGCCAGGTGAAAAAGCCGCCTATGCGAACGAAGTCTCCCGCCGCAACATCCTGCGCACCATGCGCATGATCCGTGAGCGCAGCGCGACGATCGACAAACTCGTCCTCGAAGACAAAGTGGCCATCGTGGGTGCACTTTACGACATCAGCACCGGCGAAGTTTCCTTCTTCCAGACCGCTGAATCCAGCCGACACAAGCTGTCGATTCCGATGGCCGTGATCGTCTAGAGCCTGTTGTAAATCCACCGCGCGCTCCGCCTTCGAAAGGCCAGAGCCGCGCTTGCGACTTTGAATGCGCTGGGCCTGCAGTGCTTTTGAGCGTTTCTCGGCCTGCGAGGGCTTCGAACTATCTGCCTCCCTCGGCCTGCGAAAAGCTCCAGAGGTCTGGAGCACTCCAGGACGC
>JAIXVB010000509.1 GCA_027483245.1 Verrucomicrobiaceae bacterium
ATCACCCAAGGCAAAGACACGGGCGGTTGGTTAGGGCGGCAAAAGTATGGCGCGAAGTCGTTCACCGGCTCCAAAAACTACACGAATACGCCGAAGGTGAAGACGCCGGAGTTCAGTGGAGCAGATACGAACACTGCCCTAGCTCAAAAAAACTTCAGTGGCAGTGATCAGATTGCAGCCATGGCGGACGATACCTTTGATGCGAAACCCAGCCGACTGGGCAGCCAGACTTCACGGGAAGGGTCGAAGACGTTTCGTGAAGCTGGGGACATGTTCAAGACACGCTCCAATCGTGCGGCGCTGAAGAGCCAGGAAAAGAATGATCGTCCGGAATTCATCCAATTGGAAGAGATGAGCAAAGGGCCGGCCTATACGGAAGATGAGGTGCGTAAACTTCTGGGGCGAAACTGAGGAAAGCCTTATCGGATGGGGGCTGGGCTGGTTTTGTGAGGGAAAAGGGTCAGATGAGCGTGTGGAACATGAATTCACATTGCGCTCTTTATTGTGGAAATTATAATCACGCATCATGCTCCGTCGTCTTCTGCTCTGGACCCTCTTTGCTGGCATCGCCCTCGCGGTGGGCCTGGGGGCACTGAAGCAGGGGAAACTCGACACTTTGGCTGCGATGGTTCGCACTTGGTGGAGCGGCGGTGACTCGGCTCATGCCATCGTTCGTTTTCGAGTCGATCTGGTGGACCGCCTGAACTACGCCCGGATCGCGGCACGGCTGCCGGTGCTGAGACTGGACCCGGAGTTGGAGACCTGGCTGCAGGAGCAATTTCCAAGCATGGTCATGGATGACATGACTGCGGTCACTCGCCGGATTCAAGAAGGCCTTCCTCGTTACTTCCGGGTGTCGGTGTGCTCTGCCAGTGGTCCGAGCATGAAGCTCCTGCTGGATCAGTTTCAGGAGTTCTCGCAAACACCTGAACCGGCGATGACGCATCTGGCCTGTGCCGTGCGTGAGGCCTCAGGAGGACTCACCCAACAGGCCATTTTAGTCGTTGGGCAGCGGTTGCAGGACTTCAGTCCCGAAACGTTGGCCCAAACAAGGGAGGAAGCTTATTTCAGCACCTGTCTGCATTGTCAGCACCCGCACATCGTGCGTGTGACTCAGCATCAAAACAGCCTGGGTTTGGAATGTCCTGAATGCCGGCGCACCTATGCCGTGGTGGCAGCCGATGAAGACGGGAAATTCCGCTATGTGAATGAGTTCCTCACCGGTTATGCGCCCCCGGCTGTTTTTGCCAAGGATCAATCGCGGGTGCATCAGCTCTTCACCATTTGGTCGGCCGTGCACGCGAACTGCGTTTACACCAAGGATCCCGGAGCACGAAAAGAAGCCACGGATCGCTGGCAAACCAGCCTGGAAACTCAGCGACTGGGGAAGGGTGACTGCGAGGACTCCGCCATTTATCTGTGCGATTGGCTGCTGTCTCAGAACTTCCAGGCGCGAGTCGCTCTGGGGCGTTACGGTGATCTCGGCGGTCACGCCTGGGTGGTGGTGAAATTGGATGACAAAGAATACCTCCTCGAGTCCACCGAGGGTCGCCCAGATCCCTCGAACCCACCGCTGGTCAGTCGGGTGGGCAGTCGTTACGTGCCAGAAATCATGTTTGATCGCTACGGGCTTTATGTCCGCACCACGCCAGGTCAAACCTGGAAAGGGGATTACTGGTCCCACAAGGTCTGGACACGCGTGGAACCACGCCGTCTGAATCCGAGCACCGATCCTTTGTTAGGCCATTTCAAACGTGCGGATGCCATTCAGCCAGATCCGCAGCGTCTCGCTCGCATGAGCCGCCCCGACCCGGCAGCGGCGCCGTTCATGGAATTGGAGGAGATCCCTGTCGATGCGCAGATTTGGCAGATGCCGCTGCCGTTGGGACAGTCCATTCCTCAGCCGAGAAAACCGTGATCAGTGCTTGAGAGCCACCCCACACGGTGGTGGTTGGCTTGATCAATGACCGCCGTTGTCGGCGTCTTCAGGTGGGTCGGTGTCTTCGATTTTGGCCTCGGCCTTGAGTCGGGCGATGAGTTCATTGAACTTTTCATCCTTGTAAGCCTCGATGAAACGCTGGCGCACGGCCTCCTTCACCATTTCAAAGGGCATTGGCTCGGCGGCTTTGCGGCCCAGCACGGTGCAGAGGTGAAAACCCAGTTGGGTGATGAAAACGGGGCTGACTTCCTTTTCACCCATGGAGAAGGCGATGACCTCGAACTCTTCCATGAATTCGCCGCGTTTGAACCAGCCCAGATCGATCTGCTGCTGCTCATCGGCACGATGTTTCTCTGCCAGGGTCATGAAGTCTTCTCCTGCGAGCAGTTGCTGACGGATTTCGCGCAGACTGACGAACACTTCTTGTCGGCTTTTAGCGCCTTGCAGGCTCTTGGTGATATGAGCGGCATGCACCATTTCTTCGGTCATGTAACTCGCCAAATCTCGCTCGTAGGCGGCACGGAGTTCGGCCTCGGTCGGCTCAGGTTCGGCACCGTAGGCTTCTCCAAGCATCTTATCCAGACGCACGCCGCCCTTCACATTTTCACGCACCACTTCCTCATTCTTGTAGGGCATGCCGATGTTCAGGTAGAACTGTGTCTCCCCGCCTGCTTCTTCGATCAGTCGATTCAAACGGGAAGTGATTTCTTCCTCCTCGACCTCAGGGAACCGCCGCACCGATTCTTGATTGAGCAGCACACGCGAGATCAGATTGTCCTTGGCATAACCACGGAATTCCGAATCGCGCTCGCAACAAGAAACTTGGAGCGTGCGCTCGTAGTGCCCTTTGACGTTGCGGAATTCGCTTTCGATAACTTCATCGTCGATCTCTTCGCCATTGATAATCAGTGCCATGAGCCACTCGGAGCGCGGGTGATTCAAGCCTGCAAGGTGAAAGTCAAAACCGAGTCAGACCGTGAAAAAGAATGCCCTGAGCGGCGGGGATGGCAGCGAGTGAGCGTGCACATCCCTTTCATCAGCGCTCTATCCGCTTTGGCGAAACACGGGGAACAGTGCAGCGACGGTCGATGCCACCGACGTGAGTGACACCGATCTGACCAACGATATTACACAGGGAAACAAGGGTGATGGGGCAAAGCTGCTTGCTCGCCGTTGAGTGTGGGCTTTTAAGCGCCGATGAACTTGGTGAAGAGTTCTTCGGAGGTCTTTTGAATCAGGGCTTCGGCGTTCTTGACGGTGAGTTTGCTGGCGATGAGCTTGGCAGTGCCGGGAAAAATCACATAGAGCACTTCGCTGGGCACGCTGACGTTGTGGATGGCTTTTTTGGCGCTGGTTTTCCAGGGGTTCTTCAGGGGAGCTCCCAGTTCGTGAAGCCGCTCATGGACGTAGATGGAGGTCTCGCCGATTTTCTCCTCGGGTCCTCGTTCTCCGAGAATCGCACCGCAGCGTTTGCCGCCGAAGATGATCATGGCCAGGTCACCTTTGGCCAAACCCATGTCTTTCAGGAAGTCATCGCCCGTGGTTTTGTCAGGTCTCGGGATCACCACATATGACACCACTTCTGCATTGATGGGTTTGCCTCCGATGCTGTGAGCCGTTTCCGTGAGGCCTGTTTTATCGAGTTCCTTGGCACGTGGAGAACCGTCCACGCAGAGCGCCATCTTTGCCTCAAAGAACAGCACTCCATTGGGGAGCTTGAGCAAGGTTTTGCAGCGGCTGGGATCAGTCTTGGCGCTGCCTTCATCGGCAGCTTTGAAGCGATCCAGATACTTTTGCCCCACAGCTTGGGCTAAATGAAAGGGCACATTTTTGAGCAGGTCCGCACTGGCTGCGGGTGGGCTGTAATTCGCGGCCAAGGTTGCGGGCGCGTCAGGCACCACGGGGGCGGTGGGCGTGATTGGAGCCACGGGTATGGGTTCACCAATGAGCAGGCGATCCAAAGCTTGCAGCGTGTCATCTCCGACGGAGCCATCGACCCCGATTTTGACCGCTTCCTGGAAGGCACGGATGGCCTTTTCGGTCTGCGGTCCAAAGAAACCACGATACTTGTCGCCTTCACCAAAAGAAATTTGGGGCACGGAAGGGAAACGCAGAGCCATGCGATTCAGGGCTTCCTGAATGGTGGCGATGCCGGGAACTTTCTGACTGCTGGTCGGCGCAGTGAGAACGAGGTTCGTGGCAGCGATCTCCTGCATCACGGGATCTGCCGAAAGAAGCACGGAACGCAGCAGGTAGGTGCCCGTGGCAGGCGCGGCGGGTGCAGGTGGCGGTGGTGGGGCAGGTTGGCTGCCATGTTGTTGCAGTTTCGCAAGCGCGGCGGCCACCCCTTCACGCAGTGCGGTGCCGACTTGTTCCCGAGTCTTGCTGGGGTCCCAGGGCCAGACCATGGGATCCCATTTGCCGTTTTGTTGGATGCCCAAGTTCTTTTGCACTTCACCGTGGCCCAACACGGTGGTCTTGGTCACGGGGATCTTGTAAAAATGGCAGAGTTCCGCGCAGGCCTGCACCATGGCTTCCCATTGCAGCTTCTTCATGGGTTTGCTGCCGCCGCTGAAGGGGGACTCTTTGCAGCCGACCATGGCACACACGGCGATGCCGATGGATTGTGTGTTGCAGCCCTTGGTATGGGCCGCGTAGTCGCCATCTCCTGTGCTGACATTGTCTGAGATGGGATGGTCTCCACCTCGGATGCTGCCATCTCCTTCGACCAGCAGATTGTAGGCTTCCAGATCGGTGCTGTTGGCAATGTAGTTGCCTTCAGACCAATGACAAATGATGCGCTTCATGGCACAGGGCACGAGGAGGTTGCTCGGGATGATCGTCATGTTGAGTGCGCGTGAAGGGTTAACCCAAAGGGCGATTAAGGGCGATTAAGGGCGGCCTGCTTCCACCCACATGGCGTGGTAGAGCTCCAGATATCGCAGGCGATTGGGCGCGGCTTGGATCGGCTGAATGCGTGCGGCCTGTTTCTCGGCGGCTGAAAGGTAGAGCCCGAGCAGGTTGTAACCATTGAGAGCCATGGCCTTGGATTCATCAGGGTCGGTTCTGGCCAGATAGGGCATCCAAAAGGTCACGGCGCTGGCAGCGAGGTAGAGGGCTCCTTCATCATAATCTGGACCGATCCGCTCGGGCTCCAGACGGTTGAGCAACTCATGAAGATCATCGCCGGCACGGCGCACTGGCCAATTGCTGGCTCGGGGTCGGCTCAGTTCGGTCCAGCCTCGCAAAAGGGGATCAAAGCTCAGGGCGAAGAGTTCATCGCGTGTGTGCTTGCCATTGGCAGAGCGCAGTGAACCTGCAGCTTGGCTCACATTGGAGGCCACAGCTTGGGCACGTCCGATCTGGCCAGATTGCAGGTAGATCATGCCTTCGAGCACGGTGAGGTGTGCGAGCAATTGCGTGTCGCTGGTGTGCTTTTGGCGAAAGCTACCGATGAGTTCCAGGGTCTTGGAAAAGAGTCGATCTGGATCATTCGGCGTCACATTTTCCGGCATCAGAGTCTGGGCAAACTCCAGTCGATAGCTGTCATGGATATCTTTAAGCTCTGTGGTGGTGGGTTGCAGGAGACAGCAGCCCTGCACCCAAAAGAGCAAGGTTAGGAAGAGGGAGGTGCGGATTTGATTCATGTGAGGAAGTCGAAATCGATGGTTAATGCAAGGGTGGTGACAAGTTCTTGGATCGCCAAGTCATCCTCACTGGCAAAAGGTGCCGCCAAATAGATCAGCAGGGCATTTTTTAGAATCGCAGGGAGCGTCACGGCATCTGCGGGCAGGTTTTGGGTGCGATTGATTACCTCCACCACACTAATAAGTATCGTCTGGAGGTCCTCCGGCTTCACAAATTCTTCCAGCAGGGGCTTTGAATAACGCGCAGCCACCACGAGCATCTCAGGGAGTGTGTCTGAAAGCGCTGGGCCAAGCAGGGCGGGGGAGTTGGCTTGTGTCAGCACGCCGACCAGAGCGGTGGCCAGTGGCTGCACCAGATCCCGCTCGCGGAACTTTTTCCACACGGCGGGATGTTGCACTGCTGCTTGCAGGGTCTTGCTGAGAATTTGCCCCCAGGCCTGGGCGGTCAGCAGATCTGACAACGGGGTTTTTAAAAGCGCCTCACTGACCACCGGCACGAGGCTGGCGAATTCACTGTCCCACTTCACCACGGCAGGGTGCTCGGCGGCCGTCTTCAGGGCGGTTTGCGCAAGCGTGAGCAGTTCCGCTTCTGTGATGCGCAGGTCTTTCATCGCCGCAGCTCCAGCTTGGAAAACTTGTTTCAAAGTGGTCGCTGCAGCGGGGCTATTGCGCAGCAGGAGTTCAGGATGATTGCCGAGAACCTGGATGGCCTCGGATGCCAGATGGCGAAGCCCCTCTTCGCTAAAGGCTTTGATCGGTTCTAGCACGGCCAAGGCTCCCGCCACTTGGCCCACCAGTTGTTTCAGTGCGGCATCTCCAGCTTCAGAACCCAGAACCAGTGTGGGGTCAACCGCCACGCGTTCCAGAGCCGCACGATACAGGGCAGAGAGCAGTTCACCGCTGGCGATGCGGCGGAAAAAAGCCTGGTTCGATTGGTTCACTTCATTCACCACCAGCGTCAGCGCTGCGGTTAGCACGGGGCGTCCCTGCATGTCTTTCCGTTCCAGCAGTTGGGGAACATGTCGTGCAGCCTCGGCCACAGTGACCTCCAGCACGCTCAGCAGGGCTTGGCGATCGCTGGCCAGGGTGGGTAGGCGAACGGCGACTTCACGCAAGGTCACGGCTAGCACTTGTTGAGTAATGCGGTCCCGCGTGAGAAAACCTGGATCTGCGGCCACACCGTTCAGATAGGCACTCATGAAGCGGCTGAACCCTTGTGCGCTGACCAGTCCGGCGACAAACCCACCTCCGCTCGCAGGTTCTTCCCGACAGACCTGCGCCAGCGCTCCCAGCAGGGGGCGCAGCGCGGGCATGTCCTGCGTCAGGCCGGGGGATTCCGTCACCGTCGTCACAGCGGCCACCATCAGATGCCGCACCACCAAGTCCACATCCACGCCATCATCCGGCATTCCCGAAAAGTGCTCCACCAAGCCCTCCACGATCCGCAGGGTGGCGGGATTTTTAACGAAGTAGCCTGCATTCGCACCCGCCACATCCAGCAGTGTATTCGCCGTTGCCAACGCCACTCGCATTGCGACGGAGTTCTTGCTAAGGCGACC
>JAIXVB010000358.1 GCA_027483245.1 Verrucomicrobiaceae bacterium
ATGATAAACCTCCGTGAAGCCCAGCTTCTCCAGAGTCGGCAGTGATCGTGTGCTCCGACCCCCGGCTTGGCAATGGACGAGCACAGGTTTCGTCTTGTCCACAGTTTGCAGCTGCTTTTCGAAGTCCTTGTCCAGGATGTTGACGTTCTTCGCGCCTTTGATGTGACCTTCGGTGAATTCATCCGGCGAGCGGACATCCAAAACGGTCACCTTGCCCTCTGCGACCATCTTAGCGGCCGCTTCAGCATCCACATGCTTGACCTTATCCTCCGCTAATACCATGACTGGAAGCGTGCAAAGCACAGCAAGAAAAGTGAGTCGTTTCATAGCAGTGATAAATGGGGTGAAGCAGGCCCCGTGACCTGCCTCACCCAGATACGATTACGCTTTGGCAGCTTCGTAGCCTTTGGCCACCGCGCTCCAGTTCACCACATTCCACCAAGCGGTGATGTAGTCAGGACGCTTGTTTTGATACTTCAGGTAATAGGCGTGCTCCCAGACATCCAGGCCCAAGATCGGAGTGCCCAGGTCGCTATCGGCCACGATGCCCTTCATGAGAGGATTGTCCTGATTTGGTGTGGAGGTCACTGCCAGGGAGCCATCCGACTTGACGACCAGCCAAGCCCAGCCTGACCCAAATCGTTTGGTGCCAGCTTCGCCAAAGAGCTTTTTAAAGGCATCGATGCTGGTGAAGGTCGTTTGAAGAGCCTCGGCAAGCTTGCCCTCAGGTCCTGTGGGTCCACTGCCCGCAGGAGCCATCCATTGCCAGAACCAAGTGTGATTCACATGACCGCCGCCGTTGTTGCGAATCGCCATCTGCTGATCCGCGGGGGCTTTGGACAGATCAGAGATCAGCTCCAGCACGTTGGTCGAGGGCAGCTTTGCGGCTTCCAGGGCCTTGGTCAGGTTCGTGATGTAGGCGACATGATGTTTGCCATGATGAATGTTCATCGTCAGCGCATCGATGTGTGGCTCCAGGGCCTCAGGAGGGTAGGCCAGTGGAGCCTGCTCCAGGGTGATGGCTGAAAGCCCAGCTTGGCTGGTGGTGCTGATGAGTGAGCCTGCAACGGCAACTCCGGTCGTGGTTAGAAAAGTGCGGCGGTTCATGGTAGGTCATCATGATTACGTTGCAGGATGGCCAATGTCACTCCTGAATTGCACGCCCGATGTCCCTCTTCATTCCGCCCGACTACTTTCGCGAACTCCGTCACGAGGAGATCTTCTCAGATTCCACCCGTCCTTTGGAGGTCGAACTGGGATGTGGCGACGGCACCTTTCTCGTCGGAATGGCGCAGCAACATCCCGAACGCGACTTCTTCGCCCTCGAACGCATGCTCGGTCGCGTGTCCAAAACCTCGCGCAAGATCAACCGCCAGGGCCTGACGAATGCCAAAATCATGCGCCTAGAGAGCGGTTACACTGTGGGCTGGCTGCTGCCCACGGCGAGCGTCAGTCGCCTGCATCTCCTCTGCCCCGATCCTTGGCCGAAAAAGAAACACGCCGCCCGCCGACTGGTGAATCAAGAGGAGTTCCTCAACGGACTCGTGCGTGTGCTGATCACAGGTGGCGAGTTTCTCCTGAAAACTGACGACGCCGTGTATTTCGAAGACGCCCTTGCCAGCCTGGGTACCCGCCCTGAGTTCGAGCGCCTGGATTGGCCTGAAAACGCCTTCTTTTATCCCACCACTGATTTCGAGTCTCACTGGCTGGCCATGGGGCGTGTCATGCATCGCGCACGCTGGCGGAAGATCGGTTAAATGCCGCGTCGCTGCTGCTGTCGTGCCCGAAATTCAGCGGGCCCACAGCCCATCTCTCGAGTGAAAACACGGGTGAAATAATGTCGATTCGGGAAACCCTTTTCGATCGCGATTTCATCGATCGTTTTGTCCGTCAAAGCCAACGCCTCACCGGCCAATCGAACCCGCGTGGCCATGACATGCGCGGCAGGTGTCAGGCCGAGGTATTGCCGAAAAGTGCGGATGAAGCGCTCCACACTCATCCCCGCATGAGCCGCCAGCACAGGGTTGGAAAGGTCTGCCTGCGGGGCGCGATGAATGATCTCCAGGACAGCTAGAAGGCGCTCAGGGATAGCCGGAGCAACGGGCAGATTCACCCGGGCAAAGGCGGCATGGAGAAGCGCTGCGCTCTGGTGGTAGAGCTTTAAATCCCGCGCCTCACTCGCCGTCGCGCGATGACTTTCCATCAGATCACCCAGAAGCGCACGCAAAGTGGCATCCAGGGTCAGAATCATCGGAATCTCAGGAATCGCTGCACCAGGTCGAGTGACGGTGAAGTGCAGCCAGAGATGACTTGTGGGTACCGGACCGCAGCAATCAAAGATCGTGTTCGCAGGAATCAGCACACAGGTCTTTGGCTCCAGGGGGATTTTCTCACCCTGAAACAGCAGATGACAACCCGGACGCGGGTTGTGGTAAAAACGCCAAAAAGGACTGTCCACGCCGGGATGATCCCAATGCTCTAGGTCCGCCAGATACCCGCAATCATGGATCAAAAAAGCGGTGCCTCCTGACTTGGCCGCACGCTCGAGACTGACTCCGGTGTGCGTGGTGAAATTCAAATAACGACGTTTCGCAGGCATGCGGACAGTATTCGACACAGCCCACTGCAAAGCAACCCGTGCAGAATAAGACATAGCTTTCTCATAAAGGCTCGCACCCATTTCGCGTATGATAGGCGTGATGAAATGGGATTCGCCTCGCACTTTGCTACCAGCATTCAGTATTCCGTTTTCAGTATTCCGAACTGAAAACCGAAGACTGAAAACCGCTTGCTGCCTAGCTCTCGCCCTCTGCCACTTCAGTGCGCAGGCCGCTGAGC
>JAIXVB010000138.1 GCA_027483245.1 Verrucomicrobiaceae bacterium
AAGGCTTCATCCCACTTGATCTCTTTGCCCGAGTAAGTGGCCATGCGGCCGAGGACGGCGGTCATGGTGGACTCAGCACCGTAGTAGGCGTTGTTGATTGGTTTGTTGTCCCGCACGGCAGCCTGGAGGATGTCGTGTTCGGTTTGATACGGATCAGGATCACCGGTGCGGCGGCCCTTTTTAGCTCCAGCTTCGGCTTCGGCTCCGCCTGAACCTGGACGGTATTTCCAGATGACATTGCCTTTGTGATCGACCGCGTAGCAGTTCGGTTTGTTGTCGAGGTAGAGCTTGCCCTTGGTGCCGGTGAATTCTTCGCGGACCGCATTGTAAACGCCGGATTGGTGGCGGCATTGGCTGTTGATGCGGACGCCGTTCTCATAGGTGAACTCGACGTAGTGGTGATCGAAGATCTGGCCGAACTTTTTGTCCACGCGTTGCTCGCGACCGCCCATGCCCTGGGCGCTGACGGGGTGACCGCCGATGAACCAGTTGGCCACGTCGATGTTGTGGATGTGCTGTTCATTGATGTGGTCACCGCAGAGCCAGGTGAAGAAATACCAGTTGTTGATCTGATACATGAGCTCGGACTGGCTCGGTTGTTTGTCACGGAACCAGATGCCGCCGCCATTCCAATAGACTTGGCCTGAGACAATGTCGCCAATGATGCCCTGTTCCTTGACCTGCTTGAGAGCCTCGAGGTAGCAGTTTTGGTAACGGCGCTGAAGACCGACCACGACTTTGAGATTCTTTTCATCGGCGATTTTCGCCATTTCGAGGACCTTGCGGACGCCAGGGGCATCGACGGCGACGGGTTTCTCCATGAACACGTGTTTGCCGGCGTTGATGGCGGCTTCGAAGTGATAGGGGCGGAAGCCGGGAGGCGTGGTGAGGATGACCAGATCACAGCTGTCGATGACCTTTTTGTAGCCATCGAGTCCGGTGAAGATGCGGGAGTCATCGACCTCGACCTTCTCGGCGTGTTTGGTGCGCAGATTGGAGAGAGCGCTGTCGGCTTTTTCCTTGAAGGCATCAGCGACGGCATGAAGGACGACGCCTTCTTGCTTGGTGCTGAGGGCCTGGTTGGCGGCGCCTGAACCGCGTCCGCCGGTGCCGATGAGGCCGACTTTGATGCGGTCACTGCCAGCAACGTTGGCGGATTGGGCGATGGTCAGGCCAGAGCTAGCCACGGTGGTGACAGCGGCGGTGGCGGCGGTTTGGCCAATGAAATCTCGGCGTGTGGTTGGGGTTGGGGTGGGTGGGTTCATGGTGATGTTGGGATTAAACGGAGAGGGTGAGTGCGAGCGGGCTTTGATGACGAAGGAAGATGAAATGCCGAAGCTCTAAGTTAAGGCTGGGAGCTTCGAGGTTCTTTCGTCATTCACGCTGCCTGGATTGTCATTTGCCGGGAGGGTTTAGGCGTTGAGTGCCTTTTTGATGAGGGCAATGCCTTCTTCATACACCTGCTCCGTGGTGGGAAAGAAGTCGCGCCAGACGCGGGTGGCCGCAGCGAGGTCTGGCAGGGAGCCGCCAAAGGCTTCAATGGTCATCCAACCGTCGTAGCCGATTTTTTTCAGATGTTGGATCTGCTCGACGATGTTGATGTGGCCACGGCCGGGGGTGCCACGATCGTTTTCAGAGATGTGCACGTGGTTGAGCTTGCCGGAAGCGAAGACGGTGTCGATGGCCGCGAAGGGGTTCTTTTCCTCAATGTTCGCGTGGAAGGTGTCATACATGGTGCCGAAGTTCGGGTGATCGACACGCTTCACGTAGCTGGAGGCCTGCTCCATGGTGTTGAGCAGGTGGGATTCGAAGCGGTTGAGGGCCTCAATGGCGCATTTCACGCCTGCAGCTTCCGCAATCGGGGAGATGGCGCGGTGCACGCCGGCTGCATGGTTCAGCTCTTCTTCCGTGGGGTATTTGCCGGTGAAATTGCCGAGCACTTGATAATACGGACCACAGAGAGTCTGCACACCTGCGTTGTGTGCGCATTCAAGGACGCGCTTGAGATGATCGATCGCACCTTGGCGATTGGCCGCGACGGGGCTGATGGCGTTGTGCGCTTCATCCGGCAAAACGGTCACGGCGGTGGCTTCGAGGCCATTGTCCTTCAGCACGCGGCCGAGAGTGGCGAAGTGAGCGGGGCTGCTGACATCAAAGATGGGGATCTCGACGCCGTCATAGCCAGCGGCTTTGAGTTTCTCGATGACGGGGAAGTTTTCTTCGGTCACGTGACCGGTCCAGAGGAGGAGGTTAAAGCCTATTTTCATGAATGGGGAGCAGAGACTAAAAAAGCGCCAAGCAAACCGCAAGACATGCTTTCCAGCGATTTCGCGACGCGGGCAGAGGAGAACGCAGGCAGGAGGCCCAAGGTTTCAGGTTGAACATACGGAAGCGAAAACCATACTCAGAACTACCTTCACCCGTTTACCCTCAGTTCTTCACATGATCGCCGCCGCTCGCCTCTTCACCCTCATCAGTCTCGGTTCACTCCTGGTTTCCTGTCAAAATGGAACCAAGCCTTCCGGTGGCAGCGATCCATATGTCTCGAATTACGGCAACGACGGTGGCTACAATCCTTATCCAGGTCAGCCAGGGTATGCTCAAAGCGGCAGCTACTCCAGCGCCCCGAGCTACACCCCCCCGCCAGCGCCTGTCGAAGCAGATCCGTATGCTTTCAGCGCGCCGACGACCACCGCCCCAAAGACGAGCCGTTCCTCCTCCAGCACTCCGAAGAAAAAGACCGTCAGCTCCAGCAAATCCAAGTCTTCCACGAAAAAATCCAGTGGCAGCTACAAGGTGGCCAAGGGCGACACTCTCTATGGCATCGCCAAAAAGCGCGGCACCACCGTGGCCAAGATCAAAGCCGCCAATAGCCTTTCCTCCGATCTGATCCGTCCAGGACAGTCGCTAAAGATCCCGTAATCGCAGCGAGGCGGGTTCCAGAATTTGTGTCAACGTGGAATGGGCAGGCAGGTCGAATGGATCGACAGCGCTGACCGTCCACACGGGTCACTCATTATGGAAACACCACCCAACACCGCCATCCGCCAGGGTCCGTCCTGGAAAACCATCATTCTCATCACCCTCGGCGTCTTTGTGCTGGGGATTGGCATCGCCACGGCCACCACGGCCTGGTGGGTGAAAAAGAACATCTACGCTTCCCCCATTCAGCCGGTGAGCCTAACGGCGAGTGAACAACAGGCGCTGGAGGCAAAACTGCAAGTCCTGGAAACCAGCGCGGCCCCGCAAGCCCAGCCTGCTGTGTCACCCGGTGAACAAGAACGCACCCTGGTCATCACCGCCAAAGAGATCAACGCCTACCTCGCCCAGCAAAATTTGGGAGACACCGTGACAGTGGATCTCGGAAATGGAAGCCTCGCGGCCACGATGATCGTGCCGATTCCAGCAGACTCAGGCCTGCCCCTTCTCTCGGGCACCACCCTTCGTCTCCGGCTCGCCCTCGCCGCTGCGATGGATGAAAACAAAAAGCTCGCCGTCAAAGTCACCGATGTTCGTCTGGGCGGCGTGCCGATGCCGAACGCTTGGCTGGGCGATGTCAAAGGGGTCAACCTCGTCGGTGAGAATCTGGAAAAAGATCCTGCCCTGCAGCGTTTTTTCGCAGGCATCCAGGAAATGGAAATCCGTCCTGACGGATTGCGCGTCGTGCTGAATGAGTAGTGGACGGGTGAAAATCAAGAATGCCTCACATTAGCAAAATGTGAATAACTCAATAATTTTCAGAAAAAGATGCTTGGCAAGATCAACTCGGGTGCTTAAATACCGCGCACGGTGGAAGGTCTCCCGGACCAACCTCCATCATCAACAAACCAAAATCGACCAAAACAAATGAAAAGCATGACCTCCGTCATCTCTAAGTCGGCACTGGTTCTGGCAGCTTGCGCTAGCCTGAACGCCTTCGCCGGCACCGCCCCTGCTCCTAGCAAAGGCGTCCAACCAGTCGTGGAAGAGCCAAGTGGCGCTCTTTTTGACACCGTTGGCGCTACCCTGGAAACAGGTTACGACACACGTTACTACTTCCGCGGCCTTTGGTTCGCAGACGACACACTCTGGACCGGCCTCAGCCTGAGCATCCCTCTGACTGAGCAGCTGTCCTTCGGTGCTGGCGCTCTCTACACCCGCACAGTGGACTCCTTCGACTACGACTACTCGGAGCTCGACCTGTTCGCTTCCCTGACCTATGACGCTGGCTTCGGCAAGTTCGGTCTGGTTTACACGCACTATGAATTCTTTGACGGATTCTCCGGCCGTAACGCTGGTGGTGCAGTGGGTGCAGGCGAATACAACATCGGCAGCACCGAAGAAGTGGGCGTGACATTCTCGACCGCTCTTGGTGGTCTGAATCTCTACACAGGCGTGTATTATGACTTCAACATCGGTGGAACCTACGTCGAAGTCGGCGCTGACTACCCGATCGAAATCACTTCCTGGTTGAGCCTCGTTCCAGCCGTCAAGACTGGCTACGGCTTCGACTACTACAGCCTGAACCCATCCGGCCCCCTCAGCAGCACTGGCGCACAGAGCGGTTTCACACACGTGATCCCTTCCCTCAGCGCTCCAATCAAGCTGACGAAGTTCGCAACTCTGACCCCTTACGTTGCTTACAACATCTCGCTTGACGCTCGTCACGCTAACAACCTCGAAGACAATGAACTCTTCGGCGGTGTGAAGCTCAGCGTCAGCTTCTAATTCTGTCGGAGTCCTCAAGATTCCTTCATTCCAACTCCCGACCAGTGCTCCTGGTCGGGAGTTTTTGTTTGTTGGCCTCACGTCTGCCCGCTAGCGTGATCCACTCATGGAAAACAAACTCAACTGGAACTCTTCCTCTCTCACCCACGGATGGCAGCGCGGCGTCAAATCGTTCTACTGGGGGCTGGGTTTCCAAGCCGATGACTTCGACAAACCGCAGATCGGCATCGCCACTCCGCTGCTGGATGGAAATCTCTGCAACATGCATGCCTATGAGCTGTCCAAGTTGATTCAGGCAGGCTGTGAAGAAGCGGGATTGAAAGCCTTTCCCTTCGGCGTTTCGGGCGTCAGTGACAACATCAC
Source organism: Verrucomicrobiaceae bacterium (assembly GCA_027483245.1). Lineage (GTDB taxonomy): Bacteria > Verrucomicrobiota > Verrucomicrobiia > Verrucomicrobiales > Verrucomicrobiaceae > Prosthecobacter. The sequence goes on from JAIXVB010000138.1 coordinate 5,071, forward strand.
CCAAGGCCACGAAGGCGGCGCTTCCTCCCTCGTCTCACGCAACCTCATGGCCAATGGCGCGGAAATGGTCACCAGCGCGCATTGTTATGATGGCATGATCGGCGTGCATCACTGCGACAAAAACGGACCGGCTTTTGCCATGGCTCTGGCCCGCATGAACTACCCCGGTCTGGTGGTCAATGGGGGCAGCATTCTCCCGGGTTGTCATTCCGGCAAACCCATCACCATCCTGGATGCCTATGACTCCCAAGCGCAATCCAACAGCGGCACGATGAGTTTCCAGGAGTCGGAGGAGATCATTCGCGCGGCCTGTCCTGGTGCCGGTGGCTGTGGCATCGCCGCTTCTTTTAACACCTGGGGCATCGCGCTGGAAGCCATGGGCCTTAGCCTTCCCGACACCTCGTCCATTCCCGCCGTCGATGACGCCAAAAAGAACGATTGCCTGCGCGTCGGCAAAGCCATGCGCCATTTGCTGGAACTGAATCTCCGACCCCGCGACATCCTGACCAAAGCCGCGCTCACCAATGCCATGACGGCGATTGCGGCCATGGGGGGCTCCACCAATGGCGTCCTGCACGTGCTGGCCGTCGCACGCGAAGCAGGCGTTGATTTCACGCTGCGTGATGTCCAGGCGATCTGCCGTCGCACACCGGTCTATTGCAATTTTGCCCCGCGTGGACGTGGCACGATGGCAGACCTGCATCGGATCGGGGGCACGGCGATGCTGCTACGCCATTTCTTGAAAGCGGGGCTGCTGGATGGCTCGTGCCTCTCGGTGACGGGTCAAACCTTGGCGGAAAACGTCGCCCATTGCCCCGATGTCCCTGCCCATCAAGAACTCATCGCGCCGCTCGGGCAGCCCTTCAAAGACTACGCGGATCTGCAAATTTGCTTCGGCAACTTGGCTCCACACGGCATGGTCTTCAAGGTCTCCTCACGCCAGAGTCCGAGATTCAAAGGACGTGCGCTCTGTTTTGAAAGTGTCAAAGCCGTCTCCGATGCCGCAGCAGCCAAGCGCATTCAACCGGGACACTTTGTGGTGCTCCGCGGTGTCGGCCCGATCGCAGCGGGCATGCCCGAGCTCTTGGTCGCCAGCGCCGCCCTGGCCGTGCCGGAGTTGGATGGGCAGGTGGCCTTTTTATCGGATGGCCGTGTCTCGGGCGTCTCTCATGGTGTGATGGGCATCCATTGCTCCCCAGAAGCAGCCGTCGGTGGCCCCATCGCCGCGATTGAGGACGGGGATGAAATCGAGTTCGATCTGCTCGAGGGCACCATTCATCTGCATGCCGATCTCTCCACGCGCAGCGTCGCTTGGCCCGCTTTGGGCCATCGAAGGGGTTACCTCGCCGACTTCGCCGCCACAGCGCAGCAGGCCCATGAGGGCTGTGTCTCGTCTTGGGTTCTGCGTTGATCTTCGCGGTTCGTGCCTTTGTCCTCGTCACAAGGCACGGACTTCGCTACAATGCGTCCTGCATTGCTGCTGCGCATGAACTCCGCTTGGTCCATTCGGCTCGTCCGAGCTCTCTTCTTTCCTTTCTTTGTCTTCATTGGGATCACCATCTCGTTAGGCTTTCAGCAGCCCGCCTGGATCGGAGCTCTCACGGGAGCCACGGTGATGGGACTGTTGCTGCTGCTGGACATCCTGTTTGCCAAACTCAGCCTGCGAGACTTTTCCCACGCCACCTTTGGTCTGGCCATCGGTCTCTTTTGCGCCTGGCTGGTGACACGGATCGGCGTCTTCCAGCTCAGCTACTTCCAGACTCTGCCCGACAGCGACACCGTGCGGAATCTGGTGGAGATCCTGGTTTATTCCTCGCTCGCCTTTTTTGGCATCACCTTCGCCCTGCGCAGTGATCGTGATCAGTTCGCCTTCCTCATCCCCTACGTGCGGTTCCGGCGCGATGGCTCTGAGGGTGAACCTTTGCTGCTGGATACCAACATCATCATCGATGGACGCATCCTGAATGTCGTGCAGACCGGTTTCCTCAGTGGTGCCCTAGTTGTGCCACGTTTTGTGTTGGACGAACTCCAGCGCCTGACGGAGTCGGGTGATTCGCAGAAAGTCCTCCGCGGTCAGCGCGGGCTGGAGGTGATGGAAAAGATGCGCGCGCTGGGCGGTCTGCATCTTTCGTTTCATGAAGACCCTCCCGGTGCGCCCATCGACATGTCGGTGGAGACTCGCTTGGTGTCCCTGGCTCGTGAACTCAACGCGCGGCTGCTGACCAATGACGAAAACTTGGCCAAAGTCGCGCGGCTGCGGGGCATCACCGTGCTCAGTTTCAATGACCTCGCTCTCTCCCTGCAACCGCAACTGAACCCAGGAGACATCCTTTCGCTGACCCTGACCAAAGCGGGAAAAGAGAAGCATCAAGCGGTGGGTTATCTGGCGGACGGCACCATGATTGTGGTCAATCAAGCGGGTCACTGCATCGGCCAAAGTGTCGAGGTCAGCATCTCAGGAGCCCTGCCCACCTCAGCCGGGCGATTGATCTTCGCCGAGCTGAAACGATGAGGTTCTCGCCCGATTCACACAGCACAGTTGCCGCCACTCGGGCGGACGATTAGACTCCCCTTCTTAAAATCTCATGGCACGCCGCGCACAATCTGGACTGAAGCCCTCTCATCTCATGGCCATCGTGGCGTTCCTTGCCGTTCTTTTGATCGGTGGTTTTGCCCTGCTGAATCGCAGCACGGATCCGATGACCGGCATCACGGTGCTGAACACCGAGGAATACCTGGAAAGCTCCACCGCTCTCAGTGGCAACACTTATCGGGTCGAAGGCACCGTCGATGATCGCCTGGACAACTGGAAGTCCTCAGAAGGACGTCTGTTCAGCGTGCAGGTGTCGGAGGCTGGCAGCTTTCTCCCCGTCTGGGTCCCGCCGACGTTGGAAACCAACATTCAACGCGGTCAGCGTTACGTCTTTAAAGTCCGCGTGCTCGAAACCGGCGTGCTCGAAGTGCTGGAACTGCTCAAAGCCTGATCTCTTTATGAAAAAGCTCATTCTCTCTCTCAGCAGCCTTTTCCCCCTGTTATTGAGCGCTCAAGTGCTGCCAGGTCCGGGCCCTGCTCCCTCCTCACAGCCCGCACCGGCTTCCTCTTCTGGCGGCTCCAGCAACTCCGGTGGCGGCGGGGGGGGTGGGGGTGGAGGCCAGGGTTCCATGTTTGGCGGCGTCCTGCCCCATGCCGATCCCGGCAATGAAACCGTCAGCTGGGATGGCAAGATGTGGAACCTGACGAACAACCGCCTCGCCCGCGCCAAGTTCGAAATCTACCTCGCCACACCCGAGGCCAACAGTGCCGACGATCAAAAGTATCGCGACGTCATTGCCCAGATCATTCTTCTGCTGGCCCCGACTCGCCAGGGCGGGCCGGATGTCTCCAAAGCCTTTGCCCTGCTGCCTGAAGCCGGCGCTTTCCCGCTCGATGGCGGCATTTGCAACACCATCGCCAACTCCGTCTATGACGTCTGGCTGGCCCAACGAAAGGTCAGCAACCTCCGCGCGGTCAATAAAGCCATGCTCGACCGCCGCACCCAGCTCGAGTGGAACGCCGAGCAGGATCTCAACAGCAATCCCATCGGCAGTGTCAGTTCAGGCGGCTCGACCAAGGGCGGGGGTGCCGCTCGGCAGCAGGCCCTCCAGCAGCAGCAGACCAATCGCATGACTGTGGGTCGTGTCTCCGGTTACATCAAAAGCATGGCGGACATCGAGGCGCGCATGAAGCTCAATGACACCGCCATCGGCCTGTCCGAGGTGACCAGCAAGGTGCAGTTCCAGGCGCTCATGGTGCAGATGTTCATGCAGCGCCGTTTTGAGCACGCCATCATCGCCTGCCGCCTGTATCCGCACATGTTTCGGGACGGTGACAGCGTGTTGCAGCTGGATGACAACTCGGACCTGAAAAAGATGTTCTCGGCCGGCATGGGCGTGCCCCCCACGGTGAGCATGATCGATGGCTTTTCGGCCGAGGCGATTCGCGGGGTGGATGAGGCTGTGGTGGCCTTTGAGCAGCTCGTTCTCCGCCAGGATTATGACAGCGCCAGCAAGCGTCTCATGGAGGCCTATGGCATCGGCGAATACCTGCCGCGCGTTCGTCGTCTGCCCATGGCAACCAAGCTGAAAGTGCTCGACTACGTGCGTGATGGCAATCAGCTCATCAACGCCCTCGAAATGCGCGATTATGTGCTGGCAGAAGATCTGGTGAAAAAGCTTCGTCTGGCTTCCAAGGACTTCGATTTCTCCAAACCCCAGGCCGCGATCGAGACCGCGCGCGCCCTGGCGGACATGCGCCTGACCGCAGCGAAAGCGGCGGTGTTAAAGGGCGATCAAGCCACCTATGCCACCGAGATGAAAGGCGCGGCTGAGATCTGGCCCACCAACCC
>JAIXVB010000474.1 GCA_027483245.1 Verrucomicrobiaceae bacterium
ATTGTTCAAACCTCCGATCGTTTGGGCCACCCCCAGCCCGCCCCGTTGATCGAGGACATGATCCATCGCACCCGCACCATGCAGGCTTACAAACCCTCGTCCCTCATCGACTACCTCGCCGGTCAAGAGGTCGAACTCGAAGCCATCTGGGGTGAACCCATCCGCCAAGCCACACAAGCAGGCCTGAAGATGCCCAAAGTCCAGGCCCTCTACGATGAACTCACCCTGCTCTTGAAGCGCTGAACAAAGGGGGAAGTTTGGGTCATCGACGAAGAGGAACTCGCGGGCAGAATGGCTGAGTTTCAAATGAACTTCGAGCCAGGGTTCAAGTCCGTGCTTGAACTGCCTCACGTTCGACGCGTATGCTCCATGGACGGCATACGAAGCTTGAAAGCAGGGGGGCCGCTGAGTGCAGGCCGACTCCAATCGATTCGCAAAACAAGCGAAACGGAAACCCTCACCACCTCCCACGCCGCCCTCCGAGCCTTGCGTGCAAGCCTCTGAGCCTGACACCCCTGCTCTTTGAGCTTTGCACGCGAGCCTCAGAGCCTTACGCACCGCCCTCTGCCCCTCGCCCACGAACCGGCGAGCCTTGCACGTTGCCCTCTGAGCCTTGCCCCCCACCCTCTCTGCCTTGCATTCAACCCTCAGAGCCTCGCAGCTCGCCCTCGGAGCCTTGCACCACCATACTCCGAGACTTGCTCGTCGCCCTCCGCGGCTTGCGAACGGACCTCCGAGCCTTGCACGCAACCCTTTTTGCCTTGCGCACGGACCTCGGAGCCTTGCGCTCAACCCTTTTTGCTTTGCACACGGACCTCCGAGCCTTGCGCGCAACCCTTTTTGCTTTCCACACGGACCTCCGAGCCTTGCGCGCAACCCTTTTTGCCTTGCGAACGGACCTCGGAGCCTTGCGCGCAAGGCTCAAACCCCGGCAGGCAGAGCACCAACAGAGGTTGGTCAGCAAAAACACCCACGTTTAGAAGCTCCACACTAACCCCAAGCTCGCCACGGCCTTAACTCCCTCTAAGAATTTAGGCCGCGCTAGCGCATGACCGAGCTTCGAGGCGGGCGGGGTGAAACCCATGAGGCTGAAAGTGGATGCCGACCACCCCTGCAAAGATCACAAACTTCATCTCCCTCTGATTTTTAAGATTCCCACGGCGCGATGCACTCTGTAATAAATGCCGAAATTTCAACCTCATCTCCCGACCATGAAAGCCCGAGTTTCCCTCCTTCTCACCGCCGCGATCCTGCTAGGCAACCTGCCTTCCCTGCACGCTCAGGCTGCTGAAATGCGTGTCTGGACGAACCAACAAGGCCGCACGGTGAAGGCTGCGCTCGTCGAAGTTTCAGGCGCAAATATCATTCTCCAGTTAGAAAGTGGTGCCAAGAGCACGGTCGCCATCGCCACCTTGGCCCAGTCTGATCAGATCTACTTGCAGGCGATGAAGGGCGCAACTTTGCCCAAAAGTCCACTTGCGCCAGTAACTGCGACAGCTCCAACGGGACCGCTGGCCTGGCCGACCGCCGTGGAGGTAAATCCCAAAGCACTCACCATTGTGGAGGGGCTAAAGGATGAGGCCGCACGGAGGTATCATTACCAGTCTGGCTCGTTCGAATACGTCTCTTATGCGCCATTGACGGGAACCGTGATGAAGGAGGTCGCGACAGACTTTGAATTGGTGAGATCGCTTTTCAGCAGTCTGCCCTGGGACTGGCATCCGAAGCCCAAAGAGGGCACTCATTTTAAAGTCTTTCTGCCGGAAACTGACGAAGAGTTCACGGCTCTCGGCGGCACCGATGGCTCTGCCGCAGGCTCCAATGAAGACTATGTTTTTGTCAGGTTCTCAGCCATGGGCTTCAAAAAAGTGGGCGCAAGGTATGCCTACGATGCGCGCCAAAAGATCGAAGGTCAGGTGGTGGGGATGACCACCCGTCTGATGCTGGGTGACATGAGAGGTTTGGTTCATCCATGGGCCATGCTGGGGCTGGAGAAGTTCTTCCGAACGGTGGCCTATCACAAAGGAACCTTTTCCTTCTCGGAGTTGGAGTCGGAGTTAAAGGCTGTCATCAAAGAGGACCTGGATGCGGGGGCTAAACTCGACATGAAAAGCCTGATCGCATCTCTGCACGCGCCGTGGAGTGCTCAACGTGACAACGCGAGGCAGATCCGTGTGCAGAATTACCTCAATGGGCTCTTGCTGGTCTATTACTTCGGCTTCCTGGAGAATCAGGGAACAGGCTTTCACCAATACATGCGGGAGGCCGCCTCGGAAGCGCTGGCTTGGCGGGCTTATCGTGAAACCAATGGCAAGTCAGGTCGCCCTCAAGATCGCTCCAAGAACTCCGAAGACATCGCCAATGGCTTTTTGGAAAAACTGCTCGCGGGAAGGAATGATGAAGCCATGGCAGCAGGCCTAACCGCAGGCTTCAAATCGATTGGCATCAAGTTTGAAGACTGATTCACGGGCTCTCAAACCCAGCCGAACTGACGTCCGAGGGTTGGTGAGGGATCTGCGGTTGAAATCAGGGGCGCGTCATCGTTAGGTCGGGCCATGAGTCTTTCCCTCCTTCAGCAAGCCTGCCCTGAAACTGCGATCGTGTTGGGATCTGGGTTGGGGGCGGTGGCGGAAGCTTGGGGGATCGAGGCGGAAGTCGGATATGCGGAGGTGCCTGGACTGAGTGCCTCCACGGTGCCGGGTCATGCGGGCCGGTTTGTGCTGACACGAGTGAAGGACCAACCTGTTCTCATCGCGCAGGGGCGGCGGCATTTATATGAAGGACTGACGGCTCATGAAGTGACGGCGGGGGTGCGCTTCATGCACTCGCTAGGCGTGAAACGCCTCGTGCTCACCAATGCGGCGGGAGCGATCAAGGACAGCTTTGCGGTGGGGGATCTCATGTTGATCACGGATCATCTGAATCTGCTGGGCACCACGCCGCTGCTCGGTGGCCCGCATTTCCATGACATGAGTGAGGTCTATTCGCTGGAGTGGCGTGAACGATTTGTCCGTGCGGCTGCCGAGCTGGGCCTGCCTCTGCATCAAGGGGTGTATGCGGCCACGCTGGGCCCCCAATACGAAACTCCCGCGGAGATCCGCCTGATGCGTGCGGTGGGGGCTGATGCGGTGGGCATGTCCACGGTGCCGGAAGCGATCCAGGCGCGCGCCCTGGGCATGACGGTGGCAGGCGTCTCCATGCTGACCAACTGGGCGGCGGGATTGAAAGCCCAGACGCTGCATCATGCGGAGGTCGTCAGTGTCGGTCAGACAGCTTCCGCGCAACTCGCGGCGCTGCTCCAGAAGGTGCTTTGAGGGCGCGAGTCTTTTTAGCGAGAACGTCCGTGAGGTTTGACAAAGGTCCTGCGTTTTAAGCAGACTGCCTTTTGTCATGATCCGATTGTTTCTCCCCCTGCTTTCCACTGCTGCCCTCGCCGCTGACTTCCCTGTTCCCTTCAATTCCGAGAAAGGCAGTCCCATGTCAGCGGAGGAAGCGGCCGCCACAATGGAGTTGCCGCCCGGTTTTAAATGCCAAGTCTTCGCCGCCGAACCCGACGTGCAGCAGCCTATCGCCATGGCCTGGGATGCGAAGGGTCGGCTCTGGGTCGCCGAAAACTACACCTATGCCGAAAACCCGGCGCGCTGGGACACAAAGCTGCGGGATCGCATCATCATCCTGGAAGACAAGGATGGCGATGGCAAACACGATGGGCGCAAGGTCTTCTGGGATCAGGGCAGCTACCTCACGAGTGTGGAAAATGGCTACGGGGGCACCTGGATTTTAAACAGTGGCACCCTGAGCTTCATCGCCGATAAAAATGGCGACGACGTGCCCGATAGCGCACCGGAAATCCTGCTCGATGGCTTCAATGTGAAGACGATCGGCCACAACATCGTCAACGGCCTGCGCTGGGGTCCCGACGGCTGGCTGTATGGTCGCCATGGCATCACAGACACGTCCAGTGTTGGCGCGCCCGGCACGCCTTTGGACAAACGCACGAAGCTGAACTGTGCGATTTGGCGTTACCATCCCACACGCAAGGTCTTCGAGACCGTGGCCCATGGCGGCACGAACTCGTGGGGTCATGACTGGAATGCGGAGGGTGAGTTGTTCATGATCAACACGGTCATCGGGCATCTCTGGCACGTCATCCCCGGCGCGTATTACCGGCGCATGTTTGGCACCCACTTGAACCCGCATGTGTATGAGATCATCGAACAAACCGCCGATCATTTTCACTGGGACACAGGCGCGGAAAAATGGAGCGACATTCGCACCAGCATCAGCAACAAAACCCTCGAGCTCGGCGGGGGGCACGCTCATGTCGGCATGTTGATTTATCAGGGTGGGCACTGGCCAAAGGAATACCAAGGCGCGCTGCTCACCTGCAATCTTCACGGACGTCGCATCAACGTGGATCGCCTGGAGCGCCAAGGCTGCGGGTATGTCGGCAAACACGCGCCTGATTTCATGCAGGCCAAAGATCCCTGGTTCCGTGGCATCGACCTCCTCACGGGCCCTGATGGCAATGTCTTCGTTGCGGACTGGTCCGACACGGGCGAATGCCACGACAACGATGGGGTGCATCGGACCAGCGGACGCATTTACAAGATCGTGTATGGGGAGACGAAAAAGGCGGAGCCCATCGATGTGGCAGCGATGAAGGATGAAGAGCTGGCGAAGCTGCTGGAGAGCGATAACAACTGGTGGAGCCGAATCGCTGGACAGCATTTGTTTGAACGCAAGGTCACGCATCTCCAAGTCGATGCGAGCAAAGCGGTCACCGAATCGGACAAAGCCAAGGCTTTGCGCCAACAGATCGAATCAGCAGCACCCCTCCTCAACGAAACCTGCGCTAAGTATGCCAACGACGCATCGGGGATCGTGCGACTGACCGTGGCCTCCGCTCTCCAGCGCCTCCCGCTCGAAGCCCGCTGGCCCATCGCCACGGCCCTGGCGCAGCATGAGGAAGACGCGGAAGATCGGCAGCAGCCGCTCATGATTTGGTATGGCATCGAGCCCGCGGTCGCGGCGGACCCGATGAAGGGCGTGGAGCTCATCGCGAGTGCGAAGATTCCCACCGTGCGCCGACTGGTGGCACGTCGCATCGCCGAGGACATCGAGAAGAGCCCCGCGGCGGTCGATGC
>JAIXVB010000654.1 GCA_027483245.1 Verrucomicrobiaceae bacterium
AACGGCATCTCCAGTGGCAGCCCGGTGCAGATCGCCACGGTGGTCAACGCTTACTTGGTCAATGTGCTCACGGATGCCAGCGGCACGGCGGCTGGCAGTGGCTCTGGGAACTCGGGTGACCTGCGCTACTGCGTGGCGCAAAGCAATGCGGCAGGAGGTGGGTTCATCACCTTTGCGCCTGGTCTCACAGGCACGGTCACGCTCGCTGTGGCTGGAGCAGACACGACCTATGGCCCCTCGGCTCTGAGAGTCACGGGCTTGACGAGCATTGATGGAAACAACGGCGCAGCGGGGATCACCATCAGCCGCGTGCTGTCAACGAGCCAGCGCTTGTTCTATGTCACAACAACGGGAAATCTAACGCTCAAGAACCTGACCCTGAGCAGTGGCTTGGCGGCGGGTTTCTCAGGTGGGGGTGGGTTCCAGCGCGGCGGTGGCGGCGGTAGTTCTGCAGGTTTCGGCGGGGCTATTTTCAATCAAGGCACACTGATCCTAGAAAACAATTTGTTAACCGGCAACCGAGCCCAGGGAGCCGATGGCCCATCGACTGGTGGTTCGGGTCGTGGTAGCGGCGGTGGCGGCGGCGGTCTCGCTGCGGTCGGAGCCGATGGAGGCACTGCCAGCACCGGCGGTGCTGGTGGGGGGCCGAACGGCGGTGCGGCAGGATCAGGCACTGGCGCTGGCGTGGCTGGCGGCCTCGGTGGCGGTGGTGGCGGCGGCGGCAGTGGAAGTTCCGGTTCTGGTTCCGGGGCGGGGGCTGCGGGCGGCTTCGGCGGCGGTGGCGGTGGCGGCGGTTCTTACGACCAAGTCGGGGCTGGTGGCGGCATTGGTGGTGCAGGCGGTGCCGGTGGTTTCGGCGGCGGTGGGGGCGGTGCCGGTGATGGCACGCCTTCGGGTCTTGCGGGTGCTGCGGGTTTCGGCGGTGGCGTGGGTGGGCTTGGCGCGGGAACCGGTAATTCGGGTTCCGCCGGTGGCGGTGGCGCAGGCATGGGCGGAGCTGTGTTTAATATGGGTGGCGTCATCGTCGCCACGAACACGACTTTTTCGAGCAACATGGCTGTGGGTGGAGCGGCTGGATCTACTTCGGGAAGATATTCCGGCAGTGGCAGTGGGCTGGGCGGCTCGATCTTCAATCGCAATGGCACGATCCGACTCAACAACGTGACCATGAGCGGCAACACTGCCGCTCAAGGCGGACGCGGAGTCTATAATCTAGGGGATGCTGCAACAGCGACCGCAGTGGTCAACAACACGATCATGGGCCAAAGCGACACGCTTGTGTCTGACTTTGTCGGCAATACGATCAATGGCGGCACGAACACGACCAGTGGTGCTGGCAATCTGATTCGCACCTCCAGTGGTTTCAATGGCACGCTGGTCAGCACGGCAGATCCCTTTCTCTCAAGTCTAACCAACAGAGGAGGCCCAACCCGGGCGATGCCCTTGTTTGTCGGCAGTCCAGCCATCGATGCTGGCAGCAATGCCCTGGCTGTGGATGCCAATGGAGTCCCTCTCACCACAGATCAACGCGGCACGGGTTACTCGCGCGTGATTCGAGCCAACCCAAGCTCTGTCTCTGATCGGGTGGACATCGGAGCTTTTGAAAATCCGTTGCGACCGATCGTGACCGAAGTCTCTCCGGCGTCAGGCTCGAACTTGGGCGGGACTCTTGTCACGATCACGGGCTCGAACTTCACCAACGCTACCCTCGTGCTTTTTGGCGGCGCGGGTGCGACGAACCTGACGGTGGTGAATGACACCACGATCACGGTCACGACTCCTGCTCGGCCTGCGGGACCGATCAGTGTGCACGTTCGCGACTACACTGGTGCGTCCAATGCACCCAACACGCTTTACACCTACAGGGTGACAGCTCCGGTGCTGGATTCACTCGCACCCGACTCCGGCAGCACGGATGGTGGGACGACCGTGACGATCACGGGCAACAACTTCACGGATGCCTCAAGCGTGACGTTTGACGGCACGAATGCGACAAGCTTCACCGTGGATAGCCCCACGCAGATCACGGCGGTGACTCCTGCTCGCGCAACGGTGGGCCCAGCCAGCGTGCTGATCACCACGCCTGAAGGCAGCAATGTTGCGAACATGGCCTTCACCTACACGGGCGCTGCTCCGACGATCACGGTGGATCCTGTGGGCGGTTCATTCCCCGTTTATTCCACGGTGGTGCTCGGTGTCACTTCGACCGGCACGCCCTCCCTTAGCTATCAGTGGAGCAAAGACAGCGTGGAGATCCAGGGGGCGACATTGCCGACTTACACGATTGCTTCGCTCTCTCCTGCCGAGGTGGGCAGCTACTCGGTCGTCGTGACCAATCTGTATGGCACTGACACCAGCGCAGCGGCGGTGGTGAGCCTGGCTCCGCGAGAGCTTCTCAATTCAGCGGATAACCTGCCAGCACCAGGCTTCCCTCTGGCCAATCTGTATCGTCCACTCAGCGGTGTCCTCGCCCCAGATGGCAGTTACGTCCTCAATGCCATGGCAACGGTCGGCATCGGCGGCATCACCTCGGCCAATGATCAAGTCATCATCAGCAATGCCTCTGGCAGTGTGCAGGTGATCGGTCAGGAAGGTCAAAGTGTCGGCGTAGGCACGATGTCGCGTTTGTTCTATTACCTGAATGCCAGCGGCAATGGAGCCGCGCACTACCGCGCCGTCGTCACCACAGGCTCAGCTCTCAATGACACCGCTTACTTCACCTCGCCAGATGGCCAAAGCCTGGAGATCCTCAGCCGAGAAGGGGATGAATCTCCAGAAGGCGGCGTGACTTTCACCGGTCACATCTCCCCGTCGGCGATCAGCCAAAGCGGCATCGTTTACTTTGATAGCAAGCTCATGGGCAGCGGTGTCACCCCCAAGAACGACACGGGTGTCTGGTTCGATCACGAGGGCGATCAGGGAACACTGGCTCGTGAAGGTGAGCGTGCACCCACCGGCAGCAGCGTGGCCGACCAGGCCTGGTACAGTCAGATCCTCGCAGGTTCCGTGGTAGCCGGTGCTCAGGCAGCGAGCTTCATCGCCGAGCTTCAGGGAGATCCGCTCAATGCCACCAACAAGACCGATGGTCTGCGCAATGCAGCTATCTTCACCGGAACAGAAGGGGACGTGAGTGTGGTTGCCCGAAAGGGCGATGTGATCGCCGGTCTGCCTGTGCGTGGCTTCAGCGCTGTGGCGGTCAGTCGCGAGGGGGGACATGCCTTTACCTCCACACTGACACAAGGCGGCGCGATCAACAGTGGCAACGCCGTGGCACTCTTCTACAAACCTGCCGTGGGTGCGCCTGTCTTGGTGGCGCAGAGAGGCCAAAACCTTCCTGGCGCAGGCGCGATCAATGTGTTCGAGCGTCTGTTCGTGGCCGATGGCGGTCAGGTCATCTTTGAAGTGACGCTGAACAACTCCACCTCTGCTGACAACGCCCTCTGCCGCTGGACTCAAGCGGGCGGTGTGGAAGTGGTGGTTCAAGAAGGTGATGCGGCTCCCGGCGGCAACATCTTTGGCACGCTGCGTAGCATCGCAGTCAGTGGCAATGGCAGCCTGATGGTTCAGGACAACCGAGCTGTGTGGCGTGATGTGGGCGATGGCCTGGAACTGGTGCTCGCCGTTGGCGATAGCATTCAGTATGGCGGAGTGCCTCGCACCGCCTTGTCCTTGGCGATCAATGACGAAACCGTGAACACCCGCCGAGCCGGAGGCGGCTTCGGTGGCATGATCAATGACGACGGCGTCGTGCT
>JAIXVB010000341.1 GCA_027483245.1 Verrucomicrobiaceae bacterium
AAGAGAAGGCGTTGCGCAAGCAGATCCCAGCGCTGAACACCGAGATGGCGGGCCTGCAAGCCATGCTGATGAGTTTGACCAAGGAGCGCGAAGAGTCCTCGCAATTCATCACGCGCCTCCACGTCACCACGGAGAATTCGAACAAGAAACTGGCAGAGCTTCAGCAGCAGATTTCCCAGCTCGAAGAAGCGCACAAGATGCGTGAAGAACGCCTCATGAAAGCGCAGGAGGAAGTGGACAAAGAAGCTGCCCGCCTGAAGACCGCCCAAGAGGCTAGCCGCGCGGCGGAGCAGGCGCTGCAAGATCTGGAAAAAGAGGTCAAAGAAGCCAAACAACGTGCCGATGCTGCTCGCAGCCAAGCCACGGGACTGGAAGCGGACCTGAGTGCCCGTCTGGACAGCGTGGAGAAACTGAAGCTGGAAGAGACTCGACTGGCCAAAGAGATCGAAGCTCAGAAAGTCGAACTGCAAGGCAATGGCGCGATTTTTGCCGAGCTCCAAGATAAGTTGCGGCATGAAGAGAGTCGCCTGGCTGAGTTCACCAGTGTCGGTGGAAAAGTCCTGTCCCTCGGCGCGGCTCTGGCAGGTCTGGAGGCCCGTCAAAACGAAGCTGGAAAATCCCTGCGTGATGCTGCTGAGCGTGAGCTGGCACTCCAGGTGAAAATCAATGCGCTGCAAGAGACGCTGAATCGCGAAAGCGCCCGTGTCGAACAGATCAAAAAGGAACGCGCCGCTCTGGAAGTGGAACTGGCCACGTTCAAGGAAGAAGCTCAAAAGCAGGCAATCACGCTGCAAAGTCAGGAAACGGAGCTGCGGAAGCGCATCGCTGAGCTGGACCGGCAGTTGCACGACCATTCTGCCACGGCTGAGCGCCTGAAGTCAGAACTGACGACGCTGAATGATCGCCGGGCCGAATTTGCCCAGGCAGAGGCCCAGTTGCACCATTGGAAAGAGATCGAAGCACGCCTGCGCGGTCAGCTCCTGGAGTTGGAAGAGAAGCATGAGATCTTGCGCCGTGGTTTGGTGACGGAGGAGTCCACCGTGATCATGTTCGCCAACGACATCATCAAGCGCATCGATTTGATCGATGCCCTCAGCTCCCGCTACGCTGGGCACAATGGTGGCGATGTGGTGGCTCAGCTGCGCACCCTGCGGCATTCGTTTGAGGACATCCTGCTTCAGCACGGCATCAGCGAATTTGACATCAGCACCGGCACGGAGGTGGATGTCGATCTGCGCAAGCGCATCACCGTCGTCGAATCCGTGCCAGGGAAAAATAAGCCACGGGTGGTGGAAACCTGCCGTTCTGGGTTTATCTACTCGCGCGAGGAAGGGCACGAGTTCATCCTGCGCAAGGTGGAGGTGCGCACTTCCAGCCTGTAGCTCTCCGGTTTCATTCACTTTCTTTTTGTTATGGCAGAATACGTTGGCATTGATCTTGGCACCACGCTCTCGGGCTTGGCCTATCTGAAACCAGATGGCAATCCTGAGATTGTTCCCAACTCGGATGGAGAGCGGCTGACGCCCTCGGTGGTCTTTTTTGAAGGTCATGAAGATGTGAAGCTGGTGGGCAGTGCCGCACGTGATGGCGGGGAGCCGGATCGGACGATTTTTCAGATCAAGCGTCACATGGATGACCCTGAGTATCTGGTGGAGATCGATGGCAAAAAATGGACACCTGCGGAGGTCTCCGCGCTGATCCTTTCTAAGCTGAAGCGCGATTGTTCCAAGATCATCGGCGACATCACGGAAGTGGTGATCACCGTGCCGGCGAACTTCAACGAACTGGCCCGCAAGAGCACCATCGCAGCCGCCGAGATGGCCGGTATGAAGGTGAAGCGCCTGGTCAATGAGCCGACAGCGGCCGCAGTCTATTACGCGCACAATCAGGGCGTTCAGGGCCGCATCCTGGTCTATGACTTGGGCGGTGGCACGCTGGATGTGACGATCCTCAATGTGGAAGGCGACAACATCCGCATTCTGACCAGTGAAGGCGCGCGTCACCTGGGGGGCAGCAATTTCGATGACATGCTGCTGGCGGCCTATGCGGAGCAATACACCAAGCAAACCGGCGCGCCGCTTTACACCGACGAGCGCCATCGCCGCCGTGTGCTGCTGGCCACAGAAGACGCGAAGAAAATGCTCTCCAAACTCCAGCGTGTGAATGACACGGTGGCCAATGACAAGAATGACGGACTGGCCCGCATCGACCTGACTCGTGAGACCTTTGAAAAGATGATCCGCCACATGCTGACCCGCACGGTGATGCTGGTGGAGCAGGCGCTGGATTCGGCGAAGCTGAAGATCAGCGACATCGATCACGTCGTCCTGGTGGGGGGCTCGACGCGCATTCCCAAGGTGAAGACGATCTTGGAAAAGATGTTCAGCAAAACGCCGAAATCCTGCGGCAATGTGGACGAGTGCGTGGCGCTGGGCGCGGCCTTGTTCGCCAAAAAATCCGCACGCATCCAGGAAGTCTGCAATGCCAGCTACGGCACGGTCGCGATGGTTTACAATGCGAAGACGGGTGAGGAAAAGCTCATGAACTCGGTCGTGATTCCAAAGAACACACCGATCCCATGCTCTCGCACCCAGGTCTATCAGACCAGTGAGGACAATGAGCGGGTCATCGAGGTGGACATCACCCAGGGAGAGGATGAGGACGCGAAGTTTGTGGACATCATCGGGCGCATCACGCTCGAAGTGCCACCGAATCGCCCGAAGGGTTGCGAGATCGCGGTCACCTTCAGCTACGATGAAAATCAGCGCGTACGGGCTCTGGTCGTGGATAAACAATCGGGCCGCAGCCGTGAAGTCGCGGTCAGTTACAAAGGTGCGGGTGTGCTTTCGGATGAAGACCTGAAGCGCAAGAGCGCCCATCTGCGCGCCATGCGCATCGAATAATCGGCGACTGACGAACCCTGAAATCCCAAGGCCATGTTCAAAAAGATCCTGCAATCGCTCTCGAAGTCTCAAGCTGCCAAACCGACGACGGCTGCCGCTGGGACGAGTCCCGTTGCCACTCCTGCGGTGAAGCCCCATGCGGCGCTCGAAAAGATCGCCACGACCCCTGCGGCAGTGGTTTCTGCTCCCAAGACACCGGAAGATCTCTGTGAGATCACGCCCAAGATGCCCAAGGATCAGATCCAGGCGCGTCTGAAGCTGCTTTATCGCCGCTACAATCGCAGCGCCTCGAGCCTGGACCCGAAAATTCGGGGTGAGGCCGATGCGATGTTGGACGCCATCGTGAAGGTGCGAGAGAAACACTTCGGCGAAATTTAAACGGCACGGACAGGAGGTAGGTAACGGTCTTGATCCAAAGAGCGGGTCGCTCCTGCCTTGCTCTGCGGCCTATCTGCTTTTAAGCTGATTTGTGTCAGGCACACCACAGACCTCCTGGTGGCAGATCGCCCTCAATCTTGCGCGGCAAGGTCGCGCGTGGATGCGTGACAGTCTGGCGAACAGTGAGTTGGACCCGTTGCCGATTCGGCGTTGGTTGCGCGGTTATGGGCCGAAGCGGTTCAAGGCTGACCTGAAGGCTGGCACCTCGGTGGCCTTGCTCGACATTCCGCAAGGCATGGCCTATGCCGCGATCGCGGGATTGCCGTTGCAGTTCGGCACCACGTGCTCGGCCGTGTCCGGCATGGTGGGCGCGCTGTTTGGCAGTTCGCGTTTCACGGTCCTGGGGCCAACGAATGCGACGGCGTTCATGATCTTTTCCTACTTCGCGGCGGACACGCATCTGGATCGTCTTTTGATGATGCCTCTGTTGGTCTTTCTGGTGGGCGCACTGCTGCTGCTGGGTTCGTTTGTGCGGGTAGCGGAGCTGGCGCAATACATCAGCCGAGCGGTGGTGGTGGCGTATGTCACGGGGGCAGCGCTGCTGATCATGGCGAATCAGCTCTCGAATGTGCTGGGCGTGGGGCTGGCGGTGCAAATGGCGGATGGCACGACCTTTCACCCGCGCACGCTGCCGGGCATCACCTGGCAACTGCTTCAAGAACTGCCCCGGACCCACTGGGAGAGTCTGACGATCGCGGCGGTGACGGCGTTGTTGTATGCGCTGATCCGGCGCTTTCGCCCGCAATGGCCGGGGCTGGTGCTGGCGCTGGTGCTGGCGTCTTTGATTGGCTGGGGCATGCGCTCCATGGGTCTGAATTTGGTGACGTTTAGCGATGCTCAGTTCACCTGGCTGGATCTGATGCCGCCGTTTCCAGACTTTGCGTCTCCCCGGTTTTTATCGGACTTCAGTCGCTTGTTTGGTCTGGCGCTGGCTTTGGCGTTCTTGGCCACGCTGGAGAGTTCCTCCATGGCGAAAACCCTGGCGAGCATGAAGGGGCAGCGGGTGGATGTGAATCAGGACATGTTCAGTCTGGGCATGGCGAATCTGAGCTGTGCTTACCTCAGTGGCATGCCGTGCTCAGGCTCATTGACGCGCAGTGCCCTGAACTATGCCAGTGGCGCACGCACGCCGGTTGCGGCCTTCATCAATGGTTTCCTGTGCCTGATCGGGGCGCTGACCCTGGGCTCTGCGGTGGCCTTTGTGCCGAAGGCGACCCTGGCGGTCCTGATCATCTGCGTGGCGATCTCGCTCATTCAGCCGCGCAACATTCGCATTTGTCTCCAGGCGACAGGATCGGATGCGTTTACCTTTCTCATCACTCTGGGTGCGACGCTGATGGTGCCGCTGCATGTGGCCATTTTCACGGGGGTTGGGGTATCGCTGATGCTCTACCTGCGCAAAGCCAGCCAACCCTCGCTGGTGGAGTATGAGTTCAATCAAGAAGGCAATCTCGCTGAAGCGGCCCGCCCGGGCGTGCGGCAGAATCCGGCGGTTTCCATTGTTCATGTCGAGGGCGAACTGTTTTTTGGCGCGGCGGAGCTTTTCCGCACCCAGGTGCAGCAGGCCTGCTCCGATGAAAACCTGCGCATCATCATTCTGCGGCTCAAAAATGCCCGTCACATGGATGCGACCTCCGTGATGGCGCTGGAGGAACTGGTGCGCGCGCTGCGGGCCGATGGGCGCGATCTCATCATCAGTGGCGTGCTGAAGGACATCTACCGCGTGCTCCGTGACTCCGGCATGGTGGAGGTGATCGGCAAAGAAAACATCTTCCTTTCCAGCCCCAGCAATCCCAACGTGGCGACACGGAATGCCCTCAAACGGGCGCAGCAGATCCTGGGCACAGAAGAGGCGGAAGTGCGCATTTACTTTGATCCTGCCAAGCAGAAGGAGCCGTAACTCCATCATGCGCGGTGTCCGCAAAGAAAACCTCCCCAGCAAACCTTGCCTCGTCTGTGGCCGACCTTTCACCTGGCGGAAGAAGTGGGAAAAGGTGTGGGACGAGGTGAAATACTGTAGCGAGGGCTGCCGCCGCCAGCGAGCCAAGCCCGACCCGCATTCCGCCTGACAAATGCCTTGTCGCAGCCCAGGGATTGCGTTCTCATCCAGGCGCGATGAATGAGCAGGAAAGACGCATTTTAGCCGCCCAAGGCTATGTCGAGCTGGGTCTCCACGCGGAGGCCCAAGCCGAACTCACGCACCTGCCAAGCGAGGCCTACTCGCGTGTCGATGTCATCGAGCTGCGCGTGCTCTGCCTCATGGGCGATCAGCAGTGGGCAGAGGCCCTGGCGCTGACCTATCGCCTGTGTGAGCTGGAGTCAGGCGAGCCCGGCGGATTCATCCACGCCGCCTACTGCCTGCACGAGTTGGGTCGCACTCAGGAGGCGTTGGATCTTTTGGCACGGGGCCCTGCGGCTCTGCGCACAAAACCAGTCTATTACTACAATCTCGGCTGTTATCTCGCCTGTCTGGGGGAAGATGAAAAGGCGCTGCGCCTGCTCCAGCAATCCTTTGAAATGGATGGCTCCCTGCGCAGTCATGCCCGCAAAGACCCCGACCTGGATGGCCTGCGCGCGAAACTGGAAAAGAACTGATGCACACGATTTCTCCTTCGGCCCTGGCGGCTGTGACGGCTTGGTTTGAGGAAAACTTCCGCACTCGCGGTGAGATGGGTGCCTCCGTGTCCATCTGGCAACATGGCATCGAGAAGCTTTCGCTGGCCCAGGGTTATTGTGATCGAAATCGCACGCGGTTGTGGGATTCCGACACGCTCGTGCCGGTCTTTTCCTCCACCAAAGCGCCTGCGGCCGTCTGCTGCCTCTTGGCGCTTGAAGAAGCTGGGCTGCCGCTCGATTGCGCTGTGGCTGAGGTCTGGCCAGAGTTCGTCGGCGGGGGCAAAGGGGAGATGAGTTTCGCCCATCTGCTGTCTCACACGGCGGGGCTCTGCGCGCTGGATGAACGTGTTCCGATTTTTAACTTCGAGGCGGTGGTGGAAGCTCTGGAGCATCAACGTCCGCTCTGGGAGCCCGGCACACGCCAGGGTTACCACGCGCGCACTTTTGGTTTTTTGATGGATGAAATCGTGCGTCGCATCACGGGCGTGGATTCGCTCGGAGAATACTTTCGGGAGATGATCGGCAGCCAACTGGGGCTCGATTTTTGGATCGGTCTGCCCAGCGCGCAGTGGGAGCGTGTGTCGCCCGTCTATCCTGGGAAAATCAGCATTGCCCAGGGAGATCAGTCGTTCTTAAAAGCCTTCAACAGCGCCAGCACGCTCACGCACCGCACCTTCACCAGTCCCTTTGGGCTGAATGCGATCAGCGAATACAATCACTCCGACATGTGGTCTGCGGGATACGCCAGCATGGGCGGAGTCGGCAGTGCCCGGGGCCTGGGGAAATTTTACGCCATGTTGGCTCAAGGCGGTCGCTGGAATGGCAATGAGATTGTTTCCCCGCAGATTCTGCGTCAGTTGAGCCACACCCTTTCACAAGAGGAGGATAGCGTGCTGCTCACGCCCATCGCCTTTGCCGCCGGGGTCATGCAGGACCCCCTGAACCTGGATCCTGAGTCTGGCGGGGGTAAACTGCGTCAGCATTACGGCCCGTCATTGACCGCCTTTGGTCACCCTGGAGCGGGAGGTAGCCTGGCCTTTGCCGATCCCGAAAACGGCATCTCGCTGGCCTACGTCATGAATCAAATGGAGGTCGGTGCGCTGCCTGGGCAGAAGGTGCTCGGCATGATCGAGCGCCTCTACCAGTAGGGCTGCGGTGCCTCATTCCTCGCCTTTGAAATAGTCCGCTTCCTGCATCTCAAACACGTTGCGCTGCGGTTTGATCATCCATTTGCCAGATTCGGGATAGTGGATCACGTCCGCTTGAGGTTGATCCGCCACGACGAGGAACGTGAGGTCTTCAGAGCCGTTGTTGATGAGCTGGTGCGCCTCTCCGGGGGCGAAAACCAGATAGTCTCCCGCCTGGATGGCCTCTTTTCCCGCCTGAGTGCGCACCTTGCCGCTGCCTGTGAGGATGTAATAGGCCTCCCACTGAGCGGAGTGCTGATGCAGTGGAAAATTGATCTTCCCTGGCGGCACACGGTGAATTTCCAGGTCGAAGGGATGACCCCCACCCCAGGTGCCGATGTCCTTTTGACCGCCTGCGGCCTGCGAAAGCGAGCGCCGAGCCATGGCAAACTTACCGCCTGGTGAATTTTGGGCATTCCAAGGAAGGTCTTCAGAGTGGGTGCGAGTCATAAGGGACAATGGGAGAGACGGAGGTTCCTCCTGTCTCACGAGAAAGATAAAAGACCATCCTGCATTCGGGTCGAATGGAATCCTCGGAATTCCGCCATTCACCGATCCGATCATGGCTCTCAGATGTCCTTTACAGATGACCCTCTGACATCCTTGGTGCCCGCCGCTTTTCCGACCCCTGAAAATGACCACCAAGCTCGACCCCAAATTTCTCGCTTTCCTTTCCGACACCGCCCAGAAGCTCCAAGCGCTGGACATCCAACCCTGTGTGCTCGCTGCGGCTCTGCCCGCCCTTTCCCAGACGACGACGGAACTGAGCCAGCAGCTGCGGGCTCATGTCGCCGATCTCACTGCTGCGATCGAGGCTAAAATCGCCGCGGATCTGGCTGAAAAAGCCGCTGCCCTCCTGGCCAGAGAACAAGCCGCCGCAGAGAAAGAAGCGGCGAAAGCCCAGGCCATCGCCGAAAAAGCGGCCGCGAAAGCCGCCGCTGAGGCTGCCAAAGCTCAGGCGTTAGCAGAAAAAGAAGCGGCCAAATTGGCAGCGGCTGAGGCCAAGGCCCAAGCGCTGGCGGAAAAAGAAGCGGCGCGCATTGCCAAAGAGCAGGCGGAAGCTGAGAAAGCCGCGGCGAAGGCACGAGAGCTGGCTGAAAAAGAGGCCGCCAAGATTGCGGCAGCGGAGGCGAAAGCGCGGGCATTGGCCGAGAAAGAAGCTGCGCGGATCGCCAAGGAGCAGGCGGATGCCGAAAAGGCAGCGGCGAAAGCTCGCGAACTGGCCGAAAAAGAAGCCGCCAAGATTGCGGCAGCAGAGGCGAAAGCGCGGGCGTTGGCAGAGAAAGAAGCGGCACGCATCGCCAAGGAACAGGCGGATGCTGAAAAAGCAGCGGCCAAAATCGCTGCTGCCGAGGCGAAGGCCCAGGCATTGGCCGAGAAAGAGGCTGCCAAGGTGGCGGCGGCAGAAGCCAAGGCTCAAGCACTGGCGGAGAAAGAAGCCGCTAAAGCCGCCATCGCTGCGGCGAAGGCTCAGGCCCTGCTCGAATTGGAAGCGGTTAAGGCGGCAGGCGCAGCCCTCCGAGCGAAACAGGAAGCGGAGCGAGAGCTGGTCAAAAAAGCCGAAGAAGAAGCCAAGGCACGTCGTGATGCCATTCGAGCCCAGGCTCAGGCAGAACAAGAAGCGAAACAAAGAGCCCGCATGGCCGCGTCAGTTGCCAAATTAGCGGCCGAAAAAGCAGCGCTTCTCGCCGAAGAACAGCGGAAAGCCGCTGAAGCCCTCGAAGTCGGCTAAGCGACCCGTAGGGCAAAAAATCGACATTTGAGGCATCTGCTCCTTGTCAGGGGAGCGTTTCCCATTCAATTAGAATCATTCCAATTCTAATTCTAAACCATGGCAACACCTTCCCCACGCTCCTCGCCCAAGCCCAGTGGCTTGGATTGCCGTCTGGCCGTGCTGGGCACCGATGCCCGGCTGACGCCTCACCGACGTGAGGTTTTTCAGGCATTGGCTGAATCCAATGACCACCCGACGGCCTACGATCTCTTTGCCAAAGTCAAAGAGCGCTCTCCCAGCATCTCTTTGGCCACTGTTTACAATTGTCTGGAGCACCTGACCACGCACGGACTCATTCGCCAAGTCCAGCTCGAGCGCGGTCAGTCCCGTTACTGCGCCAATCTGCATGAGCACGTCCATTTCCACTGTGAAACCTGCGGCAAAGTGATCGACGCCCATCCCGCGGCGGACTTCGATCCTGCCAAGTTCTGGAATCTCCCCGCAGGCACTAAAGTCACCCGCATGGACATCGCCATTCACGGCACCTGCTCGGCCTGCACTGACAAGTCATAAATCTCCATTCCCTCGCAAACACTCCCACATGTCACTCGAAATCAAAGACCTCCACGCCCAGATCCCCGGCCGCGAAATCCTCAAAGGCCTGAACCTCACGATCAATCCGGGTGAAGTCCATGCCATCATGGGCCCGAACGGCTCTGGAAAGAGCACCCTCAGCAAGGTTCTCTGTGGCCACGAAGACTATGAAGTCACCGGGGGTGAGGTCCTCCTCGATGGCGAAAACATCCTTGACCTCGCCGTTGATGCCCGCAGCCGCGCAGGTTTGTTTCTCGCTTTTCAATACCCGCATGAGATCCCCGGCGTCAGCAACGCCAACTTCCTCCGCGCTGCTCTCAAGGCCCGCCTGCCAAAAGGCGAGGACATCGACGCCGTGAAGTTTTACAAGCAGCTCTACAACCGCATGGATCAGCTGGAAATGGATCGCAGCTTCACCAGCCGCAGCGTCAATGAAGGCTTCTCAGGCGGTGAAAAAAAGCGCAACGAGATTCTGCAACTCATGATGCTGGAGCCCAAATACGCCATCCTGGACGAAACCGATTCCGGTCTCGACATTGATGCCCTCAAGGTGGTCTCCCGTGGCGTGAATGCCATGCGCAGCGAGAACCGTGGTTTCCTCGTCATCACCCATTACCAACGCCTGCTGAACTACATCCAGCCTGACATCGTTCACGTCCTCAAAGACGGCCGCATTGTGAAAACCGGTGGCAAAGAGCTCTCCCTCGAACTCGAAGAACGCGGTTACGACTGGGTCACCGAGGAGGCGCTGGCAGAGGCGGCTTAATTGCTCATTACTCGCATGAAACCCGCTGTTTACATCGAAACGACCATTCCGAGCTACCTCGTAGCCCGGCCCAGTCGTGATGTGGTGTTGGCGGGGCATCAGCAGGCGACTCGTGACTTCTGGAATCATCGACGCAACGATTTCGATCTCTTCATTTCATCTTATGTTCTGGAGGAATCACGCGGAGGTGAGGCAGCAATGGCCGAACAACGTCTTCAAAGCCTACGGGGCATTCCGCTGCTGCTGGAGACGCCTGAGTCGAGTGCGCTCGCATTGCGGTTGGTTGCTCGGCTGAATCTTCCACAGCGAGCGGAAGCGGATGCCTACCACATCGCCATCGCAGCAGTGAATGAAATGGATTTCCTGCTCACTTGGAACTGCACTCACATTAACAACCTCCACATGCTTCGACGCATTGAAGAAACCTGCCGAGGTGCGGGTTTTGTGCCGCCGGTCATTGGAACGCCTGAGGAACTCATCTCACCGCCATGAACTCGACTGAAGATCCCATCGTCGCCGAAGTCCGCGCAAACCGTGAGGCCATCTTCGCCAAGTGCGATTACGACCATGATAAGTTCAACGCCTACATACGCGGGGTGAGCGAGCAGCTCAAACAAGACGGCTGGGTCTTCGCGGACCGCCCCATCGTTCGTCGCAAACACGTCACCTACGAGGCAGACACGACCGAATCCTTCGTCGTGCGTGAAGATCCTCCTGCCTCGATTTAGCACAAACTACTTCTGATTTCTCACCTCTAACTTTTCACATTTATGGTCTCCGCACCCGATACCCTCGATCTTCCATCCACTGTCGAAAACGACATCTCCGACATCCGCGTCGATAGCGTGGGAGACTTCACGTTTCCTGAGCGCAACAAATTCGACTCTGGCTTCGGCATCACCGAGAAGACCGTGGACTTCATTGCCGATGTCAAAAACGACCCGGATTGGATCCGCGAGTTCCGTCACAAGGCGCTCAAGATTTTCCAAAGCAAGCCGATGCCCACGCATTGGGCCACCAAGGATCTGGAGAACATCAAGTTCGATGAGTTCCGGTATTATCTCTCCGACGGCCAAAAGCCGAAGCGTTCTTGGGATGAGGTGCCCGAGGATGTGAAGCGCACCTTTGATCGGCTCGGCATTCCTGAGCAGGAGCGCAAGTTCCTCGCAGGCGTGGAGGCTCAGTATGACAGCGAGGCCGCTTATTCGAACATCAAAGCGGCCGTGGAAGAGCAGGGCGTCATCTTCGTCAACAGCACGGAGGGTCTGCACAAGCACCCTGAGATCTTCAAGAAGTGGTTCGGCAAGGTCATCCCGACGGGTGACAACAAATTCAGTGCTCTGAACAGCGCTGTGTTCTCCGGTGGTTCCTTCATCTACGTGCCCCCAGGTGTGAAAGTGAAGCACCCGTTGCAGGCTTACTTCCGCATCAACTCCGAGCAGTTTGGCCAGTTCGAGCGCACCCTCATCATTGCCGATGAAGGTGCAGAACTGATGTACATGGAAGGCTGTACGGCACCGAAATTTGAGACCGCTACCCTGCACAGCGCCGTTGTCGAACTGGTCGCCATGAAAGGCGCGAAGATCCAATACGTGACCGTGCAAAACTGGAGCAGCAATGTCTTCAACCTGGTCACCAAACGCGGCATTGCTCATGAAGATGCTGAAGTGCGCTGGATCGACTGCAACATCGGCAGTCGTCTGACCATGAAGTATCCCGGCGTCATCATGAAGGGCAAGCGCGCCCGTGGTGAAGTCATCAGCATCGCCCTGGCCAACAGCGGTCAGCATCAAGACACCGGAGCCAAGATGGTGCACGCAGCGGACGACACGACCAGCAACGTCATTTCGAAGTCGATCTCGATCGGTGAAGGTCGCTCAACGTATCGTGGGCTCGTTCACATTCCCAAGCACCTCAAAGGCTGCAAAAACAACACCGAGTGTGATGCCTTGTTGATCAATAGCAACAGCCGCACCGATACCTACCCGGCCATCAGCGTGCGTGGCAATCAGCACTCCACGCAGCACGAAGCCAGCGTCAGCCAAGTCAGCGCCGACCAGATCTTTTACCTCATGCAGCGCGGCCTCAGTGAAGCCGAAGCGATGAGCCTGAGTGTGAACGGCTTCATCAACGACCTCGTGAAGGAGTTCCCCATGGAATACAGCGTGGA
>JAIXVB010000105.1 GCA_027483245.1 Verrucomicrobiaceae bacterium
CGCATGGCCTGCTGCATGTTGTGGGTGACGATGACCAGCGTGTATTGCTCCTTGAGCTGATGGAACAGATCCTCCACACGGGCCGTGGCGATGGGATCCAGAGCCGAACAGGGTTCATCCATGAGCAGCACCTTCGGCTTCACCGCGATCGCCCTCGCGATGCACAAACGCTGCTGCTGACCGCCAGAAAGACCGTAGGCGCTCTGATTCAAACGATCCTTCACCTCATCCCAGAGCGCCGCGCCCCGCAGGCTTTCCTCTACCACATGGTCGAGGTAATCCTTTCGTTTCTCGCCGTGGAGTTGAAGACCGTAGGAAATGTTGTCGTAAATGCTGCGCGGAAAGGGATTCGATTTTTGAAACACCATGCCCACGTCTCGTCGGAGTTGCACCGCGTCCAGAGCAGGGCTGTGAATGTCTTGCCCCTCCACCGTGATGAGCCCGCGCCGGACCGCTGCGCCATCCACGCGATCATTCATTCGGTTAAAACAACGCAGCAAGGTCGATTTACCACAGCCGGAAGGTCCGATGAACGCCGTAGCCTGATGACGCGGGATATCGAGCGTGACGTCAAACAGGGTCTGCTTGCTGCCATAATAGAAGTCCACGTCCTGAACGCGAATCGCGGCAGGAAGATGAGACACAGGATTGGGGGCGCTGGCAGACATGAAAAGCGGGAGTGATGATGGCGGAGGACCCTCACTTGGCAACTGTCCATCTCGTCACAATCCCGCCACATGCAGAAAACACGTGTGACAAAACTGTCACAGGCGATCAGAAGCAATGTGACAACACCTGGGCATGAATGGTGATGCACCCTCTTTTGGATGCATTCACGACCAACCCAATCACACCCTCCCGCATGAAGACGCCCGTTTGTCTCCTCACCGCCCTTAGCCTCTGCCTTTCGACCCAAGCTGCCGAAGTGGATGCCACCATCCCTGCCTACCAACAAGTCAGCGGTGTCTCGGGCAACCTGATCTCCATTGGCTCCGACACACTGAACAATCTGATGACCCTCTGGGCCGAAGGTTTCAAAGCCAAATACCCCAACGTTAACATTCAGATCGAAGGCAAAGGTTCCGCCACCGCTCCTCCAGCCCTCATCGGCGGCACCAGCCAACTCGGCCCGATGTCTCGCGAGATGAAACAAGAAGAGCTGGACGCTTTTGAAAAGAAATTCGGCTACAAGCCCACCGAGATCAAAGTCGCCATCGATGCCCTCGCGGTCTTTGCCCACAAGGACAGCCAGCTCAAAGGGCTGACCATGGCTCAGTTGGATGCCATTTTCTCCTCAACGCGCAAGCTGGGAGCTCCCGCTGACATCACTGAGTGGGGTCAACTGGGCATGGACGCCTGGAAAGGCCGCGCCATTTCCCTCTTTGGTCGTAACAGCGCCTCCGGCACCTACGGCTTCTTCAAGGAACACGCTCTGGGCAAAGGTGACTTCAAGAGCAGCGTCAAAGAGCAGCCCGGCTCCAGCGCCGTGGTCCAAGGCGTGAGCACCGATGAATTCGCACTCGGTTACGCTGGCATTGGCTACATCACCTCCGGCGTGCGTGCCCTGCCGATTGGAGAAACCGCAGAAACCTTCTCGGAAGCCAATTATGAAAACTGCCTGAGCGGTGAATACCCTCTGGCCCGTTTCTTGTTAATCTACATCAACAAAAAGCCAGGCGCGCCCCTCGATACACTGACCACTGAGTTCGTGAAGTTCATCCAGAGCCAAGACGGCCAGCAGGTCGTGGTCAAAGATGGTTATTACCCACTGCCCAAAGAAGTGATCGAAGAAACCAAAACCTCACTGGCTCAATAACAGAGCTTACGGTTTCCGAGCCAACACCAGATATTGTCCGCCCAGTGGCAGCTTGCATAACAGCGGCTCCACTGGGCGGATTGCTTTTAACGCCGCAGGGAAGACGAACAAATAGTCGGTCAACGCAATCTCAAAACCTGCTGTGCGCAGGCTGGCCCGAGTTTCATGAGGAAAGAGCATGATCGCATCGCAATCAAACGGCACGCGACTCATGATGAAGTGCACCAGGGGATTCCATTTGTTGTTCTCCCAAAAGGCAAACCAGCCGCCCTTTTTCACACTGGCAAAGACACGAGCAAAAGCCTCAGCACGCATCGCGGGTGGGATGTGGTGAAACACGCCGTTGCAGAAAGCCAGATCAAAGGAGTCTGGGATGAGTTGCTCCGTCTGATGCGTGAAGCTGCAGCCACTGAGTGTCACCGCTTGCCGCGCCTCGGCCACGGATTCGCTGGAGGGATCATAGCCCATGTAGCTCTCCAGCTGCAAACCTGCCATCAGCACACTGGCAGAGGTGCCCGTGCCGCACCCGAAGTCCAAACAGGTGCGCGGAGCGGCTCCCTGTTGAGCGAGGCGCTGGCGCAACCATTGCACGCGGCCTTCGGCGAAGTATTCCTTCGCCTCACCGGTGAACTTCAGCCCCTGATTGATCGCGGCATCATAATCACCAGCGAAGGCATCGAACTCAGCAGCAGGCGGGACGGAGCTTGGTTCCATAAAAGTGTTGTTAGGCTTTCAGCGCCCAGTCCAAGAGCGCTTGGGCATCGCGCCAAACCCCGCCTTCGGTATCGTTGAGCACGACCACGATGCGGCGGCGGCCATTGCGCTCACCACTGGCCACCAGACAGTAACCTGCAGCGTCCGTGTAGCCGGTCTTCATGCCATCGCAGTAACCGGCAGTGCGCAGAACACGGTTGGTATTGGAAAGCTCCGTGACTTTGCCGTTGGTCCACTTGAACTGATAACTCTGAAGTTTCACGATCTTGCGGATCTCGGGCTGCTTGTCACAAAGCTTGGCGATTTGGCTCAAATCACGCGCCGTGCTGAAGGGCTCATCCTCATTGCGAGAAGGCAGACCGTGAGGATTGACGTAGTGACTGTTTTCCAGACCGAGCTGTTTGCAGCGCTCGTTCATTTTTTCGGCAAAGGCGGCGACGCTGCCAGCATTGTCGCGAGCCAGTGCTTGCGCCACATCATTGGAGCTTTTCACCAACACTGTCGTGAGCAGTTGGCGGCGGGTGTATTGTTCTCCGGCTTTGATGCCCAGACGCACGGGCGCGCATTGCGTGTCACTGGCCTCGACCGTGATCATTTTGTCCAAATCTCCGGCTTCCACAATCAGCAGCGCCGTTAGGAGTTTGGTCGTGCTGGCAATCGCACCCCGTTTGTCAGGGTTCTTTTCAAAGAGGATTTCATCTGAGCCGGCATCGATCACGATCACGCGGTCGGCGGAGACCTGCGGGATCGGGCCGCGCAGCTGTTTGATCTCGATCTCGCGGCGGACACGTTTGGTTTTCTCCACTTCTTCTGCCAGCTGCTTCTGCAGCAGCTCGATTCCCTTTTCTTTGGCCAGAAGATCGAGGCGCGAGCCCTCGACGACTTGTTTATCCTTGGCCACGGCCAGCTCACGCCGGACGACATCCGCCTCCTTGGCGTTCACTTCCTCCTCACGCCACTTGAGCTTCTGCTCGCGCTGCGGGTCTTCACAGCCAGTGAGCGGCATCAACGCCAAGAGGGCGATCAGTCGGCAGGACTTCAAATGGGAGAGAGAAAGCTTCATGTCACAGTTCAGCGAGGAGTTCCTTGAGTTTGGCAGCAGGCCACTGGCCAGGAGCGTTGGATTCGCCGATGTAGCCGTAGTTCAGCAGGCTGCCACACTTTGCAAGCACCAACCGGGACACTCGCCCCAGCGGACCCATTCCCATGGAGGACAGACGCAGGCGATGGGACTCGGAGGTCAGTTTGATCAATCGCGTGAGGTCTTCCGTGGAATTCAAAAAAGTGGCGATCTTCACCGCATCCAGCCCCGCGGGTTGGGCAAAGCTGATGGCTCCACGCAGCACTTCCTCTCCAGGGGTCGTCTGGAAGTCATGAAAGGACCCCACCACCTTGACTCCCATGCCATGCGCTTTTTGCACCAGTGCCCGCATGTCCATGACACTGCGTAGCTCGATGTCCATGAGAGCTGCCAGATCCAAAAGCGGTTCCAAAAGAGCGATCCGCCCCGCTGCATCCTCAGTCCCCTGCCCACCCTCGCCTGGATGACGCGCCGTGAGCAAAATCGGGGTGGCGTTTCCTTTCAAAGCCTCGCGCAACTCGCTCGCAGGCATTTTGAGGGTGTCCAAACGCAGCTCGATGACATCGCACGTGGCCTCACGCTGAGCGGTGGAAAAACTGGACCAGAGAGAAAGCGTCGCAGGATCAGGGATCACTCCCACCGCGAGAGGGCGCGAGGAGTGCAGCAGATTGCTGGTGGAAAGTAGTTGAGCCATTCTCTAGGTTTGCTATAATTTTAATAGTAACGAACTAATCTGCGTTTCTTCATTAGTATGCTGGGCCGTCGCCAAGAAATCAATTTGCAGCTCACACAGCTTTTGGACAGCACTTTGCTGGGCTTTTGTTTGTGGTTCGCTCATTTTCTCAGGTCCACGATCCTGCCACAGTTTTGGCCTGACATGGTGTCAATTCCATCGATTGACCGGCTTTACTGGGTCATGGCGGTGGTGGTTCCCTTCACACCGCTGATCCTAGAGTGGCGGGGTTTTTACTCCAATCTCTACCACAAATCTCCAGCGCACACCCTGCGTCAGTTGATGGAGAGTCTGGTGATCGTCAGCGTGATCATCGGCGCACTGGTGGTTTTTCTGCGTTGGGAAGTGCCGAGCCGTGCGGTCGTCATTTTAGCCGTGGCGCTCTCTGGCATTGCCCTGGTGACCCGTGAGATTTTACAAAAAGCACGCCGCAAACGCCAACTCGCCTCGGGCAAAGGCCGTGAATCGGTTCTGCTGGCTGGTCTGGAGGCTGATACCGCGCAGTTTCTGATCAACATGCCGGCCGAACAACGAG
Organism: Verrucomicrobiaceae bacterium; assembly: GCA_027483245.1. Classification (GTDB taxonomy): domain Bacteria; phylum Verrucomicrobiota; class Verrucomicrobiia; order Verrucomicrobiales; family Verrucomicrobiaceae; genus Prosthecobacter. Next base: position 4,880 of record JAIXVB010000105.1, read on the forward strand.
CCGGGATCGAAGTCGCAGGCTGCATCGACATCACACGTCAGCCCATGAGTGATCTGGTGAATGCGATGCATCAGCACTCGGTCTCGCGCGTGATTTTTGCCGCGCAGCACGTTCATTTCAGCAAGATCGAAGAAGCCGTGCAGGCCTGTGAGACTGAAGGGGTGGAGGCCTGGATTGCCGCGGATTTCTTCCAGACAGCGATCGCTCGGCCCACCTTTGATGTCCTCGGCGGGCGGCTCATGCTCGTCTTCCACAGCACTCCGCAGATTTCCTGGTCACTCTGGTTCAAAGACCTCTTCGACCGTGTCGGGGCCTTTTTTCTGCTCGGCCTCACTTTGCCCCTGTGGCTGGTGGCGATGGTCGGCATCCGCCTGTCATCACGCGGGCCACTCTTCTTCTGCCAAGAACGCGCCGGACTCTATGGGAAACCTTTCCGCATGTGGAAGTTCCGCACCATGTATCCGGATGCAGAAGCGCGCCTCGCTGAACTGCAGGCGCACAATGAGATGGACGGCCCGGTGTTTAAAATCACTCACGACCCGCGCATCTTTGCCTTCGGGCGTTGGTTGCGCCGACTGAGCATCGACGAACTGCCCCAGCTGCTGAATGTGCTGCGTGGGGAAATGAGCCTCGTCGGCCCACGCCCTCTGCCGGTCTATGAGATCGAAAAGATCGAAAAACGGGCTCAACGCCGTCGCCTGAGCGTGAAACCTGGTCTGACCTGTCTCTGGCAGGTGACAGGCAGAAATGGCATCACCAGTTTCGAAGAATGGGTCGCGTTGGATCTCCAATACATCGACAACTGGTCGCTCTGGCTCGATGCCAAAATCCTAGCTCGCACCGTGCCTGCCGTATTGCGCGGCACAGGTGCCAGCTGATTACAAACCGATCGCCTTGCGAGGATTCGTGTCGAGAAGCTGGGTCAGCTCGGCTTTGCTCAGTCCCAGTGTCTGCTGCCCCTGACTCAGGATGCGCGGAATCGTGACGGTGCTGCCGACGAAATGGGACCCATCTGGTGAACGCGCGACGAGGTCTTCACCAATCTGAATGTCCCAACCTGCCAGCGTGTATTTGCCCGGTCCCAAACGCGCCGCAGAGATCGCATCGGTCACAAAGATCGTTTTTTCCAACCCGGCCACGCGCAGGTAATTTTGCAGCGCAAAAAAGTCGATGTGTACGCCATCAGGAATGAAGCAGAGCCAAAGCCGATCGCGCAGAGCCAAGGCACGATGAATGATGTTGTCATGGCGGTGCATGAGCATCGGGCAGCCATTGCCGACATGGGTAAACATGCTCAAGCCATGCTCGGTAGCCGCGCGGAGTTGATCCAAGGAGGGATTGCAATGCCCAGCCGAGACCGTGATGCCCTGATTCGCCAAGAACTCCGTGACATGATACAGATCATCACACTCGGGGGCCAAGGTGATGATTCGGGTCAGGCCACCAGCCGCATCCAGCAGGCGTTTGGTATCCTCGAGATTCGCAGGTTTCACGCACTGCGGTGGATGCGCGCCAACATAGCCTTTTTCAGGATTGATGAAGGGCCCTTCGATGTGAATGCCCAGGATCACTTCACGAGCGAGGGCATCCTTTTCACGCAGCTCCACCAGCCGAGCCATGCGCCGCTCCAGCGTGGCGATGTCATCGGTGATGAAGGTCGCCAGGATGGCATCGCAGCCGTCTTCTCGGAGGCAGACACAGGCATGATGAAGAGCCTCAGCAGTGAGGCCATCGCGGTTGAAATCGGTCCCGGCATAGCCGTTGACCTGGAGGTCGAGTGGTTTCATGGCAGCTTAGATTAACGCCAAGTCGCGGGACTTTTCGAGCCTCGTTCGTGTCTCGGTTGTGTGCTTTTGTGATGGGCCTAACTCGGCATGTCCATCGCCGCCGAGAGGCCGCGTTTCAGCAGGTCCACCTCTGCGTCCAGCATCATGAAACCACGCACCAAGGCCACCTGGACCATGCCCAGTCGTGTGCTGCAGGGAATGACGGTGAGCGTGTTGCCACTGGCCAAGGACTGATGCAAGGTCTGGGGAGTGCCACTGGCAGCTTGGGCACTTGCACGAATCGCCGCATTCCAGGCCATCATGGTCGAGAGCACGAGGCCTGACTTCGCACGCGGTCCCCAAAGCAGATCGCCGTATTCATCCACCAC